>CBFDCD010000152.1:0-4812 GCA_965603225.1 uncultured bacterium | reverse complement strand
CATCAATAATAAACCGGACTACTTTTTTTGAACTCTTTCAATGTCGAAAGCATGATATAATCTTTTACACCTGTGCTCTCTATGATGCTATCTAAAAGTTTTTCGAAATCTTTTTCAGTAGTGCCATGGATCATTGTAAAGAGATTGTATTTCCAGTCTCCCTGGGTTTTCCGTCTGTAACAGTGGCTTATCTCTTTAAAGCCTGCCATTAATGTGCCTACCTCATCAACAATATCCTCCGGCACATTCCATGCTACCATTACGTTTGTTTTTACACCGGCCTTTTGATGATAGAGGGTTGCGCCGAATCGTCTTAGTATTCCTTTATCCCTCAGCCGTTTAATCTTGTCAATGAGGTCTTTTTCACTGATGCCGATTTTCGTTGCTATAGCAGCAAAAGGCCTTTCTGTTAAAGGGATAGTACCCTGAAGGTAATGAATTATTTTTTTTTCAAGTTTGTCTACCATGGGTATCGAACTATCCAATCCGATTTATTATGTCAAGAAAAAAGATAGATTTGTATTGTTTTGAACTTGAAAAATGAAACAATCTATTATATCGTTCGACATTAATTGAGTATATCATGGGATATTGACAATTTCACAAACAATCTACCACTAAATTTTAGTACATTACACTTTTATTAACCAACTGAACTGGACAGGTGTGCCTGCCGTAATAATATAGAAAGGTTACCTTGTCTCAGGCAAGTACGGAAAGGTTAGCCTTGAATTTTTGAACAGATATAAATATTCTAAAGGTCTGATTAGATAGAGGGATAAGGAAAAGAAGCTATGGATATAAAAAGGGATTATTACGAAGATATTCAATTGCTGGACAGCAAGGCTATTTGGTTTTGGTTTATAATGCTCCTGCTCTCTTTAACTGTTTTTCCCTTTATAGCACCGAATTATTATATTTATATGGCAAACTATATGGCTATTAACGTAATAGTAACCGTAGGCTTGAATATGTTAGTAGGGTATACGGGACAAATATCCCTGGGCCATGCCGGTTTTTTCGCCATTGGGGCATATATTACTGTTCTTTCTATGACTACAATTCACGTTCCATTTTTTCTGGCCCTGTTATTCGGGGGGATGGTTGCTGCATTGTTTGGTTTTATTTTGGGTTTACCTGCCCTCAGACTGGAAGGACCGTATCTTGCTATTGCCACATTGGGGTTTGGTATGGCCATAACCCAGGTAATTGGACGCTGGCATATCTTTGGCGGCAGAATGGGTATTGAGGTGCCGAGCCCCTCCTTTGGCTCCTATGTCCTAAATAGCGATAGACAAATCTACTTTTTGATCATTTCAATTGCATTTCTTCTCATAATGATGGCCCGGAATCTTATGAAAACAAAGATTGGAAGGGCGTTTATTGCCATCAGGGATAGTGACATAGCTGCTGAAACCATGGGGGTTAATTTAGTATACTACAAAACAATGGCCTTTGCTATAAGCGCTTTTTATGTCGGAGTTGCAGGAGGCCTCATGGCTTTCCTCCTTGGCTTTATCAACCCAAGTTCCTTCAACTTTATTCTTTCCATTTATTTTTTAGCCTTTGTTATTGTTGGGGGCTTGGGGTCAATTTTAGGTTCCATAATGGGTGGAGTAGTTATGACATGGCTGATATTGGTGTTGGATAAAGTGCAGGAGTTTCCGTACCTGGGAGAGGTCTTAGTGTCTTTTTCATCAAAATGGATGAACCTTGCAGGACTCCCAAATATCTCGAGCATAATTTTTGGCCTAATAATTGTGTTAGTGGTGGTATTTGAACCGCTTGGTCTTTATGGTTTCTGGATACGAACAAAGATATATTGGAAAACATGGCCTTTTTAGAAGGTTTAAAAAAAATCTTATAATACAGAAGGAGTCTTCATGTTTTTTCAGCTTCTTATCAGCGGAATTGCCTTTGGAAGCATTTATGCACTCATCGCCCTTGCAATGGTAATAATTTATAAGACCTCTGAGGTTCCAAACTTTGGGCAGGGTGAAATGGCAATGATTTCTACCTTTGTTGCATACGCCTTGCTTGAAAATCACGGTTATTCCTTTGCTGTGTCTTTTACAGGTTCCCTTGTATTTGCTGCAGTCTTGGGGATATTTTTGGAATTCGTTTTTCTCAGGAGGGCAAAAGACCCTAACATACTGAGCCTGATGTTGATTACTTTAGGCTTTCAGATGATTCTTTATGGCCTGGCAAGCTGGAAATGGGGTGCAGATCAGAGAAATTTAGCATTTCCAGTGTCTGATTTCGATACTGTAAAAATCGGTTCAGCCGTGTTAAGCTACCTCAATATTGCCACAATACTTATAACACTCTTACTGATGTTCATCCTATTTCTTTTCTTTAAATACACAAAAATTGGCATTGCAATGAAGGCGACCCAGCAGAATGCCATGGCTGCACGAATTAATGGTATTAGAACAAATCGGATATTATCCATTACATGGGCTATGAGTTCAATTATAGGGGCAGTTGCCGGTATTTTGCTTGCCCCTATTGCTACCCTTGACCCAAATTTGATGATGGACCCGCTACTTAAGGGCTTTGCCTCTGCCGTACTTGGAGGCATGACAACACTGGTTGGCGCAGCCCTTGGCGGCTATATGCTTGGAGTTATAGAAAACCTTTTTGGCGGGTATGTCTCCCTTGAATTTAAATCGGTTGTAGCCTTTGGCATTATTGTATTAGTGCTCTGCTTCAAGCCGAGTGGACTTTTTGCAAAACACTATGTCAGAAAGGTGTAGCAAAGGATCATCAAATTTGATTGAATTCTTTTTTAATAAGGTGCCACTGGCGGCATAAAATAGCTTTTTACGAATGCATCAATACTAAATATTGGGAAAATTAGCAATGGTTCAAGATCAATTTTTTTCTGTGGATAATTTGCATATAGGTTTTGGCGGTCTGATTGCAGTGGACAAGGTAAGTTTTAATGTGACAAAAGGGTCGGTATTCTCAATTATAGGCCCTAATGGGGCTGGAAAAACCACCATTTTTAATTGCATTAGCGGACTTTATAAGCCTGATTCAGGGTCAATTTACTTTAAAGGGGAGGCTGTAACAGGTCTTAAACCTCACAAGATTGCAAGAAAGGGCATTGCCAGGACATTTCAGAATATAGAGCTTTTCTCAAGAATGACAACCATGGAAAATTTGATGCTTGGCCGTCATATCCATATTAAAACTGGAATCTGGAGTGGGGCAACATTTTTTCGAAGGAACTCGTCAGCAGCAAAGGAAGAGGTAAAACACAGAGAACAGGTGGAAAAGATAATTGACCTTCTTGACCTCCAATCTGCAAGAAGTCAGTTTGTTGGAGGACTGCCCTATGGAACTCAGAAACTAATAGAGCTTGGAAGGGCCCTTGCATTAGAGCCGGAGCTTCTTCTTCTCGATGAACCGTCTGCAGGGATGAATTCAGAGGAGAAGCAGGACCTTATTTTCTGGATAAAAGACATACAGGAAGAACTGGGTGTTACAATCCTGTTGATTGAACATGATATGAAGATGGTTATGGATATATCAGACAGCATCCTGGCTATCAACTTTGGTAAGTTTATTGCAGAAGGGGACCCGGAAAAAGTACAGAAACATCCTGATGTACTGAAGGCCTATTTAGGGGAGGATAATTAAATTGAGTACGCTGCTTGAAATTAAGAACATTGAGACCTTTTATGTATTAATATATGCCTTGCGGGGGGTCTCACTAAGCATAGACCAGGGCACTATTACAGCTATTCTTGGAAATAATGGTGCGGGCAAGTCCACCATTCTAAAGACGGTTATGGGGCTTTTAGATGATCAGCCGGACAAAGGCACCATTGAGTTTATGGGTAAAAGAATTGATGGAAAGGACACTGAGGCTATCGTAACAATGGGAATTTCTTATGTGCCTGAAGGCAGGGAAGTATTTGACGAGCTTACTGTGCGTGAGAATTTGCTTATGGGAGCTTACCGCAGACATGATAGGGCAGGCATTAAAGATGACTTTGGAAAAATATATAACTATTTTTCAGTGCTTGAAGATAGAGAAGGGCAATTGGCAGGTACCCTTTCCGGAGGAGAGCAGCAGATGCTGGCCATTGGACGGGCCTTAATGAACCGGCCTACGTTGCTATTTCTTGATGAGCCCTCCCTTGGTCTTTCACCTATTCTGGTGAAACAAATTTTTGATATCATAAAGACAATAAACAACCAAGGAGTTACGATACTTCTCGTAGAACAGAATGCGCGGATGGCCCTTACCATTTCTGATGTTGGACTTATTTTGGAAAATGGCAGATTTGTTATGAAGGGAAAATCAAAGGATTTAATGGAAGACAAGGACGTGCAGGAATTCTATATGGGAATGAAGTCAGAAGAATCGGCAAAGGGATACCAACGCTGGAAAAGAAAGAAAAGGTGGAGATAAATAAGTGACATTTCAAACTACACCCCGGATTTTTCGAGATACAGTTAAAAAATATGGTGACAGGGTGGCCATGCGAAAAAAGGAATACGGCATATGGCACGATATATCCTGGAATGAGTATTACAATAGTGCAAGGCATGTAGGGTCGGCGCTCATATCAATGGGCCTTGAAAAAGGAGACTGCGTTTCAATTTTAGGCGACAATTGTGCGGAATGGGTAATCATTGATATGGGTGTGCAATGTGCCGGAGGAGTGTCTGCTGGAATTTATTCTACTAATGCGTGGCCGGAGGTTGAATATGTGATTGAAAACTCTGATTCTACATTTTTCTTTGTAGAGAATGAGGAACAGCTTGATAAATGGATTAACTTTAAAGATAAAACCCCAC
>CBFDCD010000151.1:0-4823 GCA_965603225.1 uncultured bacterium | reverse complement strand
GAACAAAGAATCTCCTTAGATATTATTGTTTAACCCTTATTATCTGGTCTGCCTTGAAATCACCCCCAGTAAGAGAGTTGGCAAAGGAATGGCGTTGCTTTAATTGGACAATTTTTATTTCACCTACCTCTTTGCCTGTCAATTGATATACCTTCCCTTTGAATGCGGTAATAGGCTTACCCTTCTCAAACACAACTAATATAGTACCTGTTTTAAGTCCCGCATCTCTGCCGGCATTAATGGTTATCGTTTTTCCATCAAAAGAGGTTATTTTCCCCTCCAATGTAGTATTATTCAGGGAGTGACATATAGCCTTTACAGATTTTTTAAGGATGGCTGGAAGACACTTCTTTAGCGCAGATTTTTTATTTTCAGCACCTAAAAGATTGTCCCTTCCACCTGTTAAATCCTCAAAAGGAATTGTAATATTTTGAATAATCTCTTTGCTCAATAGTACTGTTTCCCTGTAAACATCCAATATGTCTATATTCACTATTACTGTAAACTTCCGGGACTTTTTTCTAAAAGGCCATATGCCTGATTTTACGTTAGTTTTTTCTATAGGGTGCAGGGTTGTAGAGATAATGACGTTCATGCCCATATCACTGAAAGGTTTAAAAAATTCCAGATTGCTTTTCGTTTCAGGCTTGAGGAAATTGTATTTTTTAGGTTCATTTTGCTGGTAAATATTAAAAAATCCGGTATTTTTTAAGGCCCGTGTTACGTTATTGCTAATATCTGTTGATTCGTCTAAAGATATATTCGTAAGATTATTAACAGATATAACCATCACTCTTTTTCTTGGCCATTCATTGTTCGAGGATAGAGACGGCATAAGCGAGGATATAGTTGCGCACCCGGAAATAAACAGAAACAAAACAGAAAATAAGGCGGGTATAGTGAGTATTAAACGTAATGGTTTTTTCATGTAATAATTTCCTTTCTCTTCAGTCATTGATGAAAAGGCATCAACGACTTAATTTTTAAATAAAACAGCATCCTGCATTTACTTCAATATATTATTTCAAAGGATGCAAACTCTCCAGTATAGTCTTCTATTGATTCATTAACACCTTTTACCCGGGCAGCAGGGGGACCATTATGACACCACTCTGTTAATTTGGCTACATTTTCCTTTGAACCCTCGGCTATGAGCTCTACGTTTCCGTCATAACGATTTTTCACCCAGCCAGTGACATTCAACCGGTTCGCTTCCCTCTTTGTAGAGTCTCTGAACCAGACACCCTGCACCCTTCCTTCAATAATAAGGTGAGATCTAATAGTAACCATATCAGCTTTCCTTGTTTAAAATATCTAAAAATTCTTTTTCATATAACATATGTATTCCCAATTTTTTTGCCTTGGAGAACTTGGAACCTGGAGATTCGCCTAAAACAAGGTAATCTGTTTTGCCACTTATAGAGTTTGATATCCTTCCTTTTTTTTCTTCAATCAATTTTTTCGCCTTCTGCCGTGAAAGTGAAGATAATGTTCCTGTTAACACAAAAGATTTTTCTGAAAAAGGATGTTCTTTAATCTCTCCAGTGCCTGCAGGCATTTCGCTAATGTTTATGCCTGCCTCAAAGAGACGGTGTATAAGGGAAAAATTTTTTTTATTCGCAAAATACGAGACGAGACTATCTGCAATTTCCGGTCCTATTTCATCGACAGCTAATAAATCTTCCATTGAAGCAGTCGCAAGTTTATTGAAGTCTCTAAATTTTAGAGCGAGGACATTTGCCACGTGCTCACCTACATGTCGTATCCCAAGGGAATAGATAAATCTTGATAAGGTGGGTTTTTTACTGTTTTCTATAGCATTAAGTATGTTCGTGCCTAATTTTTCAGCCATTTTATCAAGGGGCAGGAGGCCTTTTAGGTTTAGATTGTATATATCAGCGGCATCTTTTATGAGACCTTTATCTAATAATTGATCGACAATTTTATCACCGAGCCCGTCTATATCCATGGCATCTTTGGATACAAAGTGTTTTATTGAGCCTTTAACCTGGGCTGGGCATTCCGGGTTACTACACCTTACTACAACATCACCTGCAGAAACCGAGAGTTCAGAGCCGCATACAGGGCATCGTTCCGGCATTATGAATGGTTTTTCTTTTCCTGTTCGCTTTGAGGGTATAACCTTTACGACTTCCGGTATAACGTCACCGGCCCTTTGAATAACTACAGCATCCCCTTCCCTTATATCTTTTCTTTCAATTTCTTCCTGGTTGTGGAGGGTAGCCCTGCTAACCTTCACCCCGCCTATCTCTACCGTCTTTAAAACAGCTACAGGTGTCAGTGCGCCTGTCCTGCCAACTTGAACATTGATTTTCAGAATTTTGGTTGTTGATTGCATTGGTTCAAATTTATAGGCCAGTGCCCATCGTGGGCTTCTTGACTTTTCCCCCAAATCCCTTTGAAGATCCATTGAGTCTACCTTGATGACTGCTCCATCAATTTCGTACTGTAGATCATGTTTTATACTCTCTAAATAGTGGCAATGGGAAATGGCCTCGTCAATAGTGTTACATTTTTTTATAAATCTGTTATTTACCCTGGATCCCCACGTATTGAGGGTAGTTAACAATTCCAATTGCGAATTAAATGTCCATCCTGTTACCGTTCCTAAACCATAGGAAAAGAACATCAAAGGGCGTGTCGCTGTTATGACTGGGTCAAGCTGTCTCACTGATCCGGCAGCGGCATTTCTAGGGTTTGCGAACGGCGGCTCATTATTCTTTTCTCTTTCCTTATTCAGTGCCAGGAAGGCCTTTTTTTCCATGTAGACCTCACCTCTTATCTCTATATATTCAGGGAGAGCTGGGCCGTTTTTCCATGGCAGAAGCCTGAGAGGTATGGATTTAATGGTTTTTATATTTGAGGTTATATCCTCGCCGGAATAACCATCACCCCGTGTTGATGCAGTTTTCAGGATAGCATTTTCATAGATTAATTCAACAGCCAGGCCGTCCATCTTTGGTTCTATTATGTAGGTAATAGCATGATTTATTATTTTCTTACGGGCTAATAATCGCTTAATCCTTTCCTCAAATTCCCTTATTTCCTTATCGGAAAATCCGTTTTCCAGACTAAGCATTGGTACACTGTGTTTCACTGTCTTAAAGCCGCCCTCAATAGGCGCGCCTACTCTTTGACTCGGTGATTCCGGAACAATTAAATCCGGATATCGTTTTTCTATTTCGAGGAGCCGTTTAAAGAGACGGTCATATTCCATGTCGGAGATTTCAGGGTCATCCAGGATATAATATCTATAATTATGGTATTGTATCTCTTCTCTCAGTGCGGTTAATTCAGTTTTTTCTTTTTCCCTGTTATCCATAAATATCTTATCCACCGTCTATGCATAGGTTAAGGAGAAGTCGACCAGCCTCAATACTTTTCTTTTTTAATTTTTTACCACTGAATCCATGATGCCATTTAAGGGAAAAGAGCTCATCCGATACTATTAACAGCCCTGACATTTCTACTGAGCGGTAAGCGGCTAAATTGATGAGGGCGGACATTTCCATTTCTACTGCCAAAATCCCTTTTTTGCTGTAGGCTGTCACCTTGTTTTCAGTTTCCCTGTAAATGGCATCCGTTGTCCAGATTGGTCCTTTGTTGGCCATAATACAAGATTTGCCTAACATATCATCAAGTTTGTTATTTAAAAAGGCACTGGTGCCGATATTTTTTTTATTAACAGGATAATGTCTTGAAGTTCCTTCTTCTGACAAGGCAGAGGTAGGTATTATATAGTCCCCAATTAAAATATCTGGTTGCAGGGAGCCGCACCACCCTAATACCAGAATTTTTTTTGCTCCCAGGGCAATAAGCTTTTCCATGACAATTACCCCTTGCGGTGCCCCTAAGAATGGTCCTGCCAAACCAACAGGGTAGTCATTTTCTTTTTTAACAATAAAAAGCTTAAACGGGTAAGCTGAACTCTTGGCGGTCTTTTCAGCGTGACTATAGGCAACCATGGACGAAAGCTCCAAAGGGGTTGCAACCATTATAGCCCATGACCCTAAATGAGGCTCTGATTTTTTTCTCGCAGGCTCAATAACTGCCTTATCATTATCAAAAAAATTTTTTCTTTCCATAATTTGTTAGTTTTTGTTCGTTATATTGTAACCCAGGTTCAAAGTTCCGGGTTCACGGTTCAATGGTTGTTTGTTTAACCTTGTACCGTTAAATCCGGGTTTTTCCTGAGCCAGTTGAGGGCTCTCCGCATGTACAAATGGTTCGGTTCGGGTTGAACCCCTGAATCCCGCTTTCAGCGGGAAACCTTGAACCTGACAATCTGGGTAGTTACGTTATATTTATTATCCAAATTTTCTTCAATACTTTTTTTCTTTTCCGACCATCTGCCCATCTGAAAATCTCTGTAAATCTCAGGACGAATGATTAAGGTATATTATGGAAGATACAGGAAGATTTTGATGTATTGTATCATATTAGAGGCAAGTATCGAAAGGCTTTATAGCTCTATGTGTTTTTAAAAAAACCGGTAAAAAATTTTTTTCATTAAGGAGAGAGAAAAAGGCTAAGCTCAGCAGGAAGGCATGAATCATTTTAAATACTTATTTACTTCCAGCAAAGTCGTTTTATTTGTATGCTGCTTTTATGGAAGAATGCAATAAATAACAGTAACCATCTCTTACCTTGATAGCATACGCAGGGCAGTGAGAGTTATTCTTCTGCTCCTGGTCTCCCGGGCTGGTCTTTTCAAGGACTTACCTGCGGGGGACACTTGCCCCTTCCTCATTCCCGGTCTTTAAGGGTTAAGAAAGAATCACTTACATCCACCGTTATAAAAT
>CBFDCD010000150.1:0-4955 GCA_965603225.1 uncultured bacterium | reverse complement strand
TTGTGAACTCTATGGCGGAAGCTGGGAAAAAGTTGTCCCTTAACGAAAATTTATTTTTTTCTTATTTATTATCAGATCAAAAAAACTTCCCTTCCCTATTGATTGGGCTGTTACCTATTTCATTTACCCATGATCTCATTAAAGACCTTTGCCACTGCCTGGGCAAATTCACCTGTATCTAAGTCTTCATCTATTTCAATCATTTCTATGTCAAGTTTTAGCTTTTTCCTGAGCTCATTGACGAACAGTATATCCAGGTCTTTATCATAAAAGGTGGTTCCCTTCTTATCCACTGATGACCACCCGCCAAGGGGTATTAATACCTTAACAGGACCTTTTGCCATGTTGAGCTTATCAGCAATTTTATCTGCCACTGTGGTCATTTCATCGGCAGATAACCTTATAAAGGTACGGGCGGAATCATAGCGATATGTCTTCCTCAATTCGTAATCCGGCTTATAGTTTCGTTTTAACGGGGAACCAAAATTTACACCACTTGTGGCGATAATCTGGGGTAATCCTATTTTTCCAGCAGCCTCAAGCCTATCAGGACCGGCAGCCCTTCCAAAACCAAGCAGCTCCTCCCCTACCCCACCTGGGGCAAGGTCTATTACTGCTGAGAAGACATTCTGTTTACCTATCATCTCCTCCATTGCCCTGTCTCCAATCCCTGCAGCAGAAAAGCCAATTACCTGATAATCCTTTTCAAGGAGTTTCCTGACTGCCACTGCACAGTTTTCGCATGGCCCAAAATGGGTCATTGCAATGAGGGGTTTTTCATCCTCACCTTTTAGAGAAACAGGTGCCTGAATAGAGGCATCTACCATGCCGCAGATAGCACCGGCTGCCCTGGATAAAACGTTTTTCAACATCTTGTTTATCCCGGCAAATTCCACGACCGTATGCATCAGTGTTATATCCGCAGTGCCTATATATCTCGAGGAAAATCCTGGAATTGATGCAGTGCTTGACACGGCAATTTTCGGTAAACCAAATGCAAGGGATTTCATAACACCTGTCCCCATTTGTGTACCAGTAGTTCCCCCTAAGCTCATCACACCAGACAGTTGCCCCTTATAATACATCTCCTCTATCTTTTGTCTCCCCCCATCTATCATTACAGGCATGCGCTTACCCCGGTCTGTTATTAATGCTACCTCTTCCGGGTCTCTTCCACTGTCCATTATAATCTCCTGGCGGGTAACATCACATGCCCCCTGGGCCTCTCCAATTAATCCTATATCCATTATTATGGCCTTATGGCCACGGAGCCCTATTTGTCTTTTTAAAAAGTCCGCCTCTTCCCACTTCTCCTCTGCCATTACCAAAATTACTATCACTTTACTCATCTCAAACATTACAATCCTTTTATTTGTTTTCTTTGCCGTAACTCAGCCACCAAGGCGCCAAGGCACCAAGAAAAACATGATAGATATTTTCTTTGTGGCTATTTGAACAGTTACTCTTTGCCTTGAATATACTCCACAAATTTTCCCATGCTATTCGATAAGCATTTCTCTATATCATTGATGTAGGAGGCAGGATAGTCATCGGGCCAAACCCAGTCCCCTGTTTTCCTGTCAATGTCCGGAAGTTTCATGGAATCCCCGATGTCTAAATCAGGCTGATTAGGTCCAAAGGTAAATTCCTTGAAGGTAAATATCCTTCCCAACGACTCAGGATATATTTCAAGGATTTCATCCCTAATTCTCTGGTCTACAGTCAAAATCAATCCAGCCTCAGTAACCATGTTTTCATCTATTTCCCTGGAACGGTATGATGAAATATCTATTCCCCTTTTATCCAGAAATTCTATGGCATAAATATTAGGGGCCTTATTAAAGTATGGATATTCGAATATGAGCCCATTCTTCCTGGCATGTTCAAGGTACGTCTTTGGGAATATACCGCCAGATCCGATGCTTACCTTATCTAACAATTGAGGGTAATCATCTTTTAGTCTCTTCCTTAGAAGATTCTCCGCTATTACGCTCCTTTCCCTGTTACCGCAACACACGAAGAGAATAGATGCTTTATCCCTATTCCTTTTTATATCAGTCAAAGGTGATTATCTCCACTTGCCGGTTATTCTATTGTGCCTTCTTCTCTGAGCTTGGCAGTTATCATTTTCACCATTTCTTTTGTGTCTACTTTTCCGCTCTCTCCAACAAGGGGAAGATTTTCCACGATCTCCAACCTCTCAGGTAGCTTGAATGGGGCTATCTTTTTACTCTTTAGGTATTCAACCATCTCCTCAAAGCTTATTGTCTCCCCCTTTTTAACAGTAACAAAAGCGCATGCACGCTCACCCATTGTTGGGTCAGGCATAGGAACAACAGCAGCATTGGTCACCTTCCCATAGGCGAGAAGATAGTCCTCAATCTCTTTCGGGTATATGTTTTGTCCGCCACGAATTATGATGTTTTTCTTTCTGCCCATTATCTTCAAATACCCGTCATCAATAACAGTCACTAAATCCCCTGGTGTTGCAAAACCACTTTCATCAAAGGCTTCTTTCATGGTCTTATCAAGGTCCTTGTAATAACCAATAGAGTTTCCCGGGCCTTTAAACCATAGTGTGCCGACTTCCCCCGGTTTTACTGGGTTTCCTGAATCATCCAACACCTTTATTTCAATCCCAGGATGCAGCCTGCCCACAGTGGTGTATCTTTGCTCCTCGTCGGCAGTTATAGGAACGCCAGATATAGATCCCGTATCCTGTGTGCCATAGGTGCCAAGTATAGGGCAGCCAAACCTCTCCTCTGCCTCTTTTGCCAAAGGTGGGGGCAGATAGCCTCCTGCAGTTTTTATGATGCGCAATGACGATAAGTCATACTTGCCTGTAGGAAGTTCCAAAATTCTCGCCAGTTGAGTTGGAACTAAGGCTATAACTGTAACCTTCTCCTTCTCCATAAACTCAAGTGTTTCTTCTCCCCTGTACTGATATTCCAGGGCTATCCTGGCACCGCCTACAGGCGCTGTTACATAGGCAGGCGTACCTCCTGCTGCACCGGCAAGTGGCGCTATGGCCAGGACACAGTCATCAGGAGTAAGCTGCCAATTCCTGACGTGAGACTTTGCAGTCCATATCTCACGAGCAGCAATACGGTGCTCAATGAGTTTGGGCAGTCCAGTGGTGCCTGTAGTAGTAATGAGGAACCCCACCTCCTCTACAGGGTCTAATTGCCTTGCCCTTAACTCAATAGGGTCATATTCCTGTTCATAAGGATTATCCATTATTGCTTTCAGGGAAATACAACCTTCGGGAACATCATCACCAACAACAATAATATGTTTAAGGTTCGGAAAATCTGCCTGGAGTTCCTTTGTCATTTGAAAATGGTCAAACTTTCGGTAATGCCTGGGGATAACAATACCTACAGCCTTTGTTCTGCCTGCAATCTCCGCCAATTCACTCTGCCTGAAGGTAGTCATCTCAGGAATAGACAAAACACCTGCCTTTTCGCAGGCAAGGCGGACAAGAACTTGATCAGCACAATTAGGCAATTGTACCATCAACCTGTCATCCCTTTTTAATCCTATGTCTTTGATAAGGGCAAATGCAATTCTATCTATTTTCCTTTGTGCCTCTGCCCATGTCAACCTGTTCCCAAGTGAATCAACCAGGGCCTCCTTGTCAGGCCATTGCCTGGCATTTCTATCCCAATAATCAGGTAAAATGGTCTTATCCCAGTACCCTTCTTTTAAATTTCTCTCTACCTCTTTCTGATCATAACGAACCGGTTTCATACAACTACACCTCCATATATGCTAAACACTTTTTGTTACCTACTCTTATTGCCCCACCTCTCAAAGAGATTGTGCTCAATACCAAAATAGTCAAACACCTTTCCAATAGTCTGGTGTATAATATCCTCAATAGTCCTGGGATGATGATAAAAAGACGGTATTGGCGGCAATATATGGGCACCCATGTCAGCAGCTAGACCCATAAGTCTTATGTGTCCCTTGTGAAGGGGCGTCTCCCGGACCAGTAAAACCAATTTCCTTTTCTCTTTTAATGTTACGTCTGCTGCTCTTACCATCAGGCTGTCTGAATATGAATTTGCTATGCCGGATAATGTCTTTATAGTACAGGGAGCAACGATCATTCCTTCTGTTAAAAAAGATCCGCTGGCTGGAGGGGCTGCAAGATCTTTATTATCATAGACCTTATACGCCATTGATTCTATTGTCTTAAGAGAATATCCTGTTTCAATGGCAATGTTTTTTATACCTGACTCTGAAATTATCAGGTGAGTCTCCAGGTCTATCTTCGTTAGTTCTTTCAGCATTTCAATACCATATATAACACCGCTTGCCCCTGTAATACCAATAATGATCCTATTATGTCTATTAGGCTCCATATGAATAATATCCCCTTAATTAAAAAACTACCGCCAAATCGTTAAATCTTTAAAGGCTCTTGAAAAATCTTTTGCGAGGCCGTCAAAGCTTTATCAATGTATAAATCTTAAAACCCTATTACGTGAAGTTGTAATGGGAATTTGCAGTGGTGTGCGTCCCATTAGCTTTATCTATGAAAAATCCTGAAAATTGGTGTTTTCAAAAGACTGATCTTCCCGCCTTATGCGGTATTTTTGGGAGACCTGGCCTCAATTTTTTCAATTATCATTGTTATCAATTGTCTATTACTTTCTAATACAAGCTTAATCCCTGATTCATCTATGTTATCCCAGTGTGCCCCGGCAGTAACAGTTACATTCGTGTCAAGGGCAGCCGATAATCTTTCCGCTGTCTCTTTTGCAATGACATCCTCCTTATGGCCCGGATAGCAAAAAACAGATGCAGTTGCACTCCTTATCCTCGGATCTTTTAAGCTCGGTCTTGGCTGCGCAATAGCCACAGCTCCAATGTGGGGAATTTCACCACCCCATATGGAAACGAGCAGATCATTTCCGATCTTCTTGACAAATGCCTCAAGGCTATAGGCA
>CBFDCD010000149.1:0-5055 GCA_965603225.1 uncultured bacterium | reverse complement strand
TTATAAATATTGTTAATTTTCTCATAGGTATGAAGGTAATTTCAAATAACGAGCAGTATAAAGTGCCGGCCGGGCTTTTAAACGCGGTCTTTCGCTTAAAGGGTGGGATAGTTTTATAGTAGCTTATTAATCGTTCAAATGCAAGTGAAGAACAGCGGGTCAGCGCCAAGTATAAACGTTTCTTGTTATTGCGCTTCGGGTCCATTGCATAATCTGTACTATGGGGACACAATAGAAGTTAGCCATGGACACCGTCATATCCGGTGTTCATGGTTTTCAAGCCTTTTGCTTTTTTTTACAGAAGGCTCTTTATTTCTCCCCGATAGGCAATATAATTCTCCCGTAGGCTTCATTTAAGACTTGTGCCATGGCTACGTATACTGCAGAGAGTCCACAGAAGATACCTTCATAGCCTGTCAAATTTGCCCAAAGGCCGGTCCACCCAAAGGCATCTTTGCAGGTCAGCATCCAGAACAAGACGGTTAATGTAAAAAAAATTACCTGGAGCCCTCTATTATGCTTCCATGTTGCAATCCACATAAAAAAAGTAAATAACCCCCACATGAATAGATAGGCTGTCATTGCTTTGCAGTTTGGCCCTTGGCAAAACCCATGTTTTGATAGCAAGATTAATCCGCCAAAGGAAAGCCAAAACAGTCCGTAAGATGTAAAAGCCGTCAAACCAAAGGTATTATCCTTTCTCCACTCCATTATCCCTGCAATAATTTGTGCTATACCTCCATAAAATATCCCCATAGCAATTACCATTGAATCAAGCGGGTAAAATCCTGCATTGTGAATATTAAGAAGAACGGTGGTCATGCCAAAACCCATCAAACCGAGTGGCGCTGGATTAGCCAGTTTTTCCTCCATCATCATTCCTCCATTAATTATTTTCAGGTTAGTCAATTTATGCTCTAACTTCCTTGGTGCGGTAAGAAATACAATCGGACAATAAACGTAAGTATAAAATAAGTCATATTTGTATGTGGCAGTAAATTCAATCGGTAAATATACTCAAAAGCAATACATTTCACCCCATTTAAACATAAAAAATGTTACTTTCTTCAGAGATCCCTTTTCTATTAGGTAATACTACCTAATTAATATATTGACGTAACGGCACTTTCTTTATTAGTGGTTTTAAAAACATGCTAAAAAACAAAATGTTCTATATAGTATCTGCACACTATTTTTCAATGTAGGCCTTCCATCTTATCCCTAAAGGTGTTATCATAAACTACATTTAGACAAAATAAAGATGTTATATTTCTCAATGGTGACTACTCACGTAGTCAGGTTGAAGCTGTTTAGGCTGAAGGAGTCCAAGAAACACGATTGACGCACTTTGGTGGAAATAGAGTAAATTTTCGCACCAAATATGGCTTCAAAACGAGCCTTATTCACGTTTTCCCTAATCCCGCCTTTGGCGGGACCTTCAGACTAACCACCTAAGTAGCTACTCTCAATGTTTAAAAAATTGGCAGCACGTATATGAAACCCTATCCTAAAAAATATGATGTTATAGTTGTTGGGGCTGGTCACGCCGGCTGTGAAGCAGCGCTTGCCTCTGCACGCATGGGGTGCAGTGTCTTGATTATGACCATAGACCTTGATGGAATAGCTAAAATGCCATGCAGTCCTTCCATAGGAGGGGTAGCCAAAGGTCAACTTGTAAAAGAAATTGCCGCGCTTGGCGGCGAAATGGCTAAAATAACAGACAAAACAGCGCTACAATACCGTACATTAAATACCAAAAAGGGACCTGCCGTTCAATCTTCCCGAACCCAGAACGATAAAATAAGATATCATATAGCCATGAAAGAGGTTCTGGAAAAAGAGCCTAATCTGGAGATTAAACAGGCCATGGTAGAAAAGCTAATAGTGGAAAATAACCATGTCTCAGGGATTGAAGACCAGACAGGATTTATTTATGAATCGCAAGCAGTAATTTTGGCCACAGGAACATTTCTTAAGGGTTTGGTACATATTGGATTTACATCTATTAAGGCCGGCAGGGCCGGTGAGTTTGCCTCTTACGGACTGTCAGAAAGCCTAAAAAACCTCGGATTCACCCTTGGGAGGATGAAGACAGGCACTCCTCCTCGACTAAAAAAAACCTCCATTGATTTTAGTAGATTTGAAAGGCAGGAAGGTGACGACAATCCCAAACCATTTTCCATTTTTACCAAAGAAATAGAGCGTAATCAAATACCGTGCTTTATTGGCCATACAAATAATAACAGCCATAAAATAGTAAGAGACAACCTAACGCTTTCTGCCCTCTACGGGGGGAAAATTTCAGGGGTACCTGCCAGATATTGCCCTTCCATAGAGGATAAAATAGTACGGTTTTCCGGTAGAGATCAACATCAGATAATACTCGAACCCGAGGGTAGAGACACAGAGGAAATGTATGCAAGCGGGCTGGGAAACAGCCTTCCCATGGATGTACAAATACCTTTTGTGAGGTCTGTTGATGGGTTGGGGGAGGCTGAAATCATGAGACCGGCCTATGCAATCGAATATGACTATGTAGACCCACTGCAATTATTTCCCACCCTTGAGACTAAAACTATTCAAGGATTGTATATGGCCGGACAGATTAATGGAACATCCGGATATGAGGAGGCCGCTGCCCAGGGTTTATGGGCAGGCATCAATGCAGCGTCAAAGATTCAGAAAAGGCCTGACTTTCTCCTTGATAGATCAGAGGCTTATATCGCTGTCATGGTTGATGATTTGATCACAAGAGGAACAAATGAGCCTTACCGTATGTTTACCTCCAGGGCAGAATACAGGTTGCTTTTGAGGGAGAATAATGCTGAAAAAAGACTGATGGAAAAGGGTCATGAATTAGGTCTCATAGGGGATGATACCGTCTATGAAATGAAGGAGAAGTGGGGTATTATATCTGAAGAAATTCGTAGAATTAAAAATACCACAATCATTCCATCAAAGGAAATAAATGATTACCTGATAGAAAAAGGTTCCAGCCCTTTAAAAAATGCAACCCTTCTAAGTCAAATACTAAAAAGACCTGAATTGCACTATGAAAGCATGGAGATATTAGATAAGCACTATGAAAATGGAATAGGAGATATTTCACATAACGTGGAAATCGAGATAAAATATGAGGGATATATTCAGCGTCAGCTAAAGGAGGTTAAAAAATTTAAAAATCTGGAAAGGATAAAAATCCCCACAGAATTTAATTATAATAATGTTCATGGTCTTTCCAATGAGTTAAAGGAGAAATTGTCCTCTGTACAACCACTATCATTGGGGCAGGCATCAAGAATACCAGGTATCACCCCTGCAGCGATATCGACTCTTATGGTCTTTCTTAAGAAAAATGGCACTCCACTATAATGCTATCCTGATTTCAGGCTTGCTTTTACAAAGCCGTAAAAAAGCGGTGAGGGCTTTGTTAGTCTTGATTTTAGTTCGGGATGTGCCTGAGTGGCTATAAAATATTTTAAATGGGGAAGCTCAATGAACTCTACAAGTCTGCCGTCTTTACTCATTCCCGAAAAAACTAACCCATTGTCCGTTAACAACTTGTGATACTCAGGATTTACCTCATAACGATGTCTATGTCTTTCTGAGACAATAGAGGAGTCATAGAGCTTTCTTACTGCCGTACCCTCTTTAACAACCGCTTCATATGCCCCCAGCCTCATTGTTCCGCCCTTTTCCTTAATATCCTTTTGTTCCGGAAGAATATCTATGACTGGAAATGGGGTATGTGGATCAAACTCAGTGCTGTTTGCCCCATTTAGGCGGCAGACATTTCGTGCATATTCCACTACTGCCAATTGAAGCCCAAGACAAAGGCCAAGAAACGGTATGTTCTCCTCCCTAATCTTTTTAATGATATCTATTTTTCCCTCTGTGCCCCTAACCCCAAAACCTCCAGGTACAATAACCCCATCAATGCCGTCTAAAACACCTGTCTCTTGAATATCTGTTGTTTCTATCCACTTAATATTTATCCTGCAGTCAAAATGAGCAGAGCAGTGATTTAACGATTCAATGATAGAGGCATAAGAATCTTCCAATTTTGTGTATTTCCCGCATATGGCAATAGTTATTTCACTCTTAGGTTTTCTAAGACTTTCGATAAGCCTCTTCCATTTCCTCAGGTCTGGTGGTGAATAGATATTAAGCTTCTTGTGCAGGATTTCAGCTAACCCTTCTTTTTCAAATATAACAGGTATTTCATAAATATCATCAACGTCTAATCCAGTTACCACGGACTCAGGGCTCACATCACAAAAACTTGATATTTTAGACCGTACCTCCTTGCTCAAAAATTCTGAACACCGCCCTATAATAATATCGGGAAAAATCCCCCTCTGTTTTAATAAATTGACACTCTGCTGTGTTGGCTTGGATTTCTGTTCATTCACTCCATAGGGAATAGGGACGTACGTTAAATGTATATAAACAATATTATCACTCCCAACATCCTCTTTCATCTGCCTCATCGCCTCAAGGAAGAGTTCATTTTCAATGTCACCTACTGTCCCTCCAATCTCTACAATAACAAGATCAGCCGATTCCTCCCTTGCAATCTCAAATATATGGTTCTTTATGACATCTGTAACATGGGGAATGTATTGAACAGTCTTTCCTAAGTAATCCCCTCTCCTTTCCTTCTCCCTTACCATGTTAAATATCTTTCCCATGGTCAAATTCCATTTGGACTGGCACGAAATCCCCAGAAATCTCTCATAGTGCCCAAAATCCATATCGACTTCTCCACCATCATCAAGGACAAACACCTCCCCATGTTCAAATGGGTTCATTGTTCCTGGATCTACATTCAGATAGCCGTCACATTTGATTGGCACTATCTTCAATCTGGAAGAAAGAAGATAACCGATGGAAGCGGCTGCAATCCCTTTGCCAAGGCCAGAGAGAACTCCTCCTGTTACAATGATATATTTCGTTGTAGGCATAATATTTTTCCCTAATATCTCCAAAAAAACTTATAGATAATCAGCATTACAGTCAAGCTAAAAGTTAATTTTAAAAGGTTAGCTTCTACCT
>CBFDCD010000148.1:0-5056 GCA_965603225.1 uncultured bacterium | reverse complement strand
GAACAAAACAGCCAGCCCAGTAAAGGTTTGTGTTGCAATCTGGAGAATGGTTGACGGTGGCTTGTATGCAAGGGCAAGGCCGGCTAAACTGAGGAAAACAACAAAAATCTTACCGTAAATATGACCGGCAGTCCTTCTGTTTGAAAAGAGAGGGACAATATCTCTGGTAAAAACGGAACTTAAGGTAAGAAGCTGAGAATCCATTGTAGACATCAGGGCCGCAAGCCCGCATGCCATTATCAGGGAAGACATAATATCTCCGGAAACAAGAGTTACAACCATTGGCAAAATTTTATCCGCCTCTTTGCCGATGAGGTCCGGAAACGAAATGCGGCCCATTACACCTATTGAGATAGGCATAAAAAATATAACCGTACATACCAGCGGATAGAAAAGCATCATCCTTGAGATTGTTTCCTCACTCCGGGCTGAAAAAAAACGTTGAAACAATTGGGGAAACATGGGATCACAAAAAAACCAGAGCATCATAAAGCTAAACCATATAGCGACAGTGTATCTCCCGGATCCCCCAGGCCGGGAAAACAACTCAGGATTTATGGACATAACCTTTTGATTGGCAGCAGCAAACCCACCATGATATCTGGTAATTAATACGAAAAAGACCCCGAGCAAGACTGCCATCAATGCACCTTGGAAAAGGTCTGTCCAGGCAACTGCCCGCAATCCTCCCCTGAGTGTATATAAAACAATGATTCCGGTGACAAGGAGACATCCCTTAAAATACGGAAGCCCTATAAGGGTCTCAAGGGCATATCCGGCTGCCATAGGTTGTAGGGCCAAATATGGCACCGTGAATACAATCATAACAAGGGAAAAAAAATGAGAGAAAGTTATTTCCATACATAGACCGTATCATCTCCGGTGGAGTCACAACATTATTTTTTTGCCCAATACGCCAGATTTTCCTGCCCAAAATCCAAAACGTAAGGGCCATAAATCCGGTCCCAAAACCCATTATAGGGAAAAATGCATATCCATCACGATATCCGGCGCCAGAGGTGCCGAACACTGTAAATGCCGAAAAGTTAGTGGCCGTCATTGTGCCCAGCAATACCAGGGCGCCCAGCTTTCTATCGGCCAAAAAATAGGTTTCCGGCGATGATTTCCATCGGGTACGGGCCAGAAATCCAATAACCAGCACAATAGAAAAATAACCGATAAGTACAACTAATTTAACGCTCATCCTGCATATTCCTCCTTCATTGGTTCGTATAATAAAAAAAGCCACCCCAAAGTTGGGATGGCCTTTGCCTGGCATAACTTCGTATTAAATATTCTGTTTTTTCGAGAGATTATATTTTAATATTAGATTTGTCAAATTTTTTTTAAAACACCCTTATCATGATTGCATATTGACCTGAGGCTTTCATTTTTATATTATCAAGCGATAAAAAAATAACGTTTGCGCTTATGCAAATTCTCAAGGAATAATCTCCATGAATCGTACAGAAAAGATACTGGGCATACTAAAAAATACCGATATGTATGTATCCGGTAAAGTAATTGCGCATAATTTAGATATCTCTAAAAGCGCTGTTTCCAGGTTAATAGAGAAACTTAGAGAATAGGGAGTACATATTGATGCCAAATCCGGATCAGGATATCTGTTGAGCTTTACTGCTGACAGGCTTCTTCCCTCTGCAATAAAAGATGGTCTACATACTTCATCTTTTATTAAGGAGGTGCTTTATTATCAAAAAACAGAGTCCACCAATATGATTGCAAAAAACCTTGCAACGGACGGGGCACAAGAGGGAACTATTGTAATCACCGATGAGCAAACCAAGGGACGAGGCAGACTAAATAGGACCTGGTTGTCACCTGCGAATAAAAACATACTAATGTCTGTTATCTTCCGCCCGGAACTGGAGGTATCAAAAATATTCTCCTTGACTATGCTCACATCCCTTGCTGTGGTTAACGGCATAAAAGATACAACGGGCCTGCGTTCGCTTATAAAGTGGCCTAATGACATCTTTATTAACAATAAGAAAACTGGGGGAATCCTTACAGAATTTAATGCCGATAATGACAGGCTAAATTTTGCTATTGTAGGCATTGGTCTAAATGTGAATTTTAATCCCTTACTGCATCCGGAAATAAAAAATACGTCTACAAGCCTCTCGGTTAATTTAGGCAGAAAAGTTTCGAGGGTCAGGCTTGTACAATCAATTTTACAACACATAGATAAAGCCTACAACACCCTCAATAGCGGCAACGGACTTCAAATTTACAAGGAATGGAAGGCGTGTTCTCTCATAATTGGAAGGCGTGTTACAATCATGTCTTCCGAGAGGATTGAGGAGGGAGTTGCAGAGTGTGTTCATGAAGATGGCCGCCTTATCCTTAAGTGTGAGGATGGAAAACGAAAGGAAATTCTTAATGGCGACGTATCATTAAGGCTGCCGCAATAACTTCTTGAGCAGTTACATAGTATTGTTAAAATTCAACATGTCTGGGGGTTCTGGGAAATGGGATAACATCACGTATGTTTGACACCCCGGTAGCCATCATCAGAAAACGTTCAAACCCAAGGCCAAAACCAGCATGTGGTACGGTTCCGAATTTCCGTATATCCATATACCACCAATAATCCTTTAAGTTCATGTTGTTTTCAATCATGCGCCTTTCAAGAACATCGTAACGTTCTTCACGTTGACTGCCCCCAATGAGCTCCCCAACCTTAGGTACAAGCAGGTCCATAGCTGCAACTGTCTTATTGTCTTCGTTCAATCGCATGTAAAATGACTTTATCTCTTTTGGATAGTCATAAACAATAACAGGCTTTTTAAAATGCTCCTCGCACAAATATCTTTCGTGTTCGGTCTGAATGTCTACCCCCCAATCCACGGGAAACTCAAAAATTTTTCCTGATACTTTCAAAATATCTATTGCCTCAGTATATGATACCCTGGCATAGGTTTTCTCTATAACTGTTTCCAACATACGAATGAGATTTTTATCTACAAACCTTGCAAATAATTCAAGGTCTTCCTTGCATTTTTCCATGACATGAATAGTCATGTTTTTAACCAAATTTTCTCCTAAATCCATATTGTCATTAAGGTCTGCAAAGGCCATTTCCGGCTCTATCATCCAAAACTCTGCTGCATGGCGGGGCGTATTAGAATTCTCTGCCCGGAAGGTGGGGCCAAATGTATATACATTGCCCAAGGCGCATGCGAACAACTCGGCCTCAAGCTGCCCCGATACAGTAAGGCCTGCCTCCTTGCCGAAAAAATCATTTTCAAAGACACCTTCTGTCGCTTCAGAGTTTCCATTGGAGATCGGCAGTGTTGTTACCCTGAACATTTCCCCAGCGCCTTCGCAGTCCGAGCCAGTGATTATCGGAGAGTGAAGATAATAGAATCCTTGATCCCTGAAAAATTTATGAGCGGCAAAGGAGCTTTCCGAACGAATGCGGAACAGGGCCCCGTATTTGTTTGTTCGAGGACGTAAGTGGGCTATGGTCCGTAAAAACTCATCAGAGTGCCGCTTTTTCTGCAGAGGGTATGTCTCCGGTTCAGCAGGTCCAAGGAGACGCAAATTTTCCGCCTTTAATTCCCACTGTTGCCCTTTTCCCGGTGACTCAATGAGGGCGCCCTCTACTTCCACGGCAGATCCTGTGTTAACGTCTGCAAGGGTTTGATATGCAGGAACAGCCTCGTCAACAACCACCTGGATATTTTTTAGACATGATCCATCATTGATATCCAGAAATGAAAAACCTTTGGAATCACGCCTGGTTCGTACCCAACCTTTAATAAGTATATGTTTTGAAGGGGAATCAGAATTTAATGCATTTACTATTCTTGTCCGTTTTATCAAGGGAACCTCTCGGTTAAATTTTTTAATTAAAAAATCTTTGGCAGTTATTAGATGGATAATAAAAAATATTCAATTGCATGTAAAGATTAAAAAAAATAGTTTTTGACATAGTGAAAGGCTGGCCATAGTTATTTTCACCAACTATAGGGTCGATATTTGTATGCGGTAGGGATATAAAATGATGCAGCTCATCCGGGTCTTTAGAGATAAAAATAAAAAACGCCGGACAATTTTTCTATTGACATTCATTTAAATTGTTGTAAATAGATACTGTATACAGGGTATATACTCACTGTTAAATGCTCCTTGAAAAAACCGTTAAAAATATTTTTCTTCATTAATTGCAATTATTTGAAGCAGTTTAAGTTATTTTTGGTAAATCGGGAAACAAGACCTTTCAAAAATTCTCGGGCTACATTTACAAATGTTTTTCTACGAGTTTATAACATTTGTTAAATTTCATCTTAATAGTATAGTCGAGTGTTGCAGTAAAATTACCCTATGCGAAGAGAGCGGGAGGTGGTGTGTAGGGTAAAACAAATATTTGAGGTGTATGGAACATTAAAAAATTTAAATGGAGGTAAGATAAAATGAAAGGAAAATTTTTTACAATAGGTCTTGCCATTTTAGGGGGTTTATTAGCAATATCACTTATTATTTTTCCTGCTAATGTTCAGGCACGAAATATCAAGGTGGGCATCATTGATTGTTACAGCGGGCCGGCTGCTGTATTCGGCAAGGATGCCCTTAATGGCTTTAAACTGGCCTTAGAAGACATTAACAAAAAAGGAGTCCTGGGCAAGAAGATCGAGTTTACCACCCGTGATACCAAATTCAAGGTTGATATTGCCCTTAATATGGCCAAGGAATTGGTCATGAGAGAGAATGTTGATGTCCTTGTGGGCACCATCAACAGTGGGGCAGCATTGGCTGTATCCGATGCGGTTGCCAAGAAGGAAAAGGTGCCATTTATGGTTTGGATCTCCAAAAGCGAGAGAATCACTGGGGAAAAGGGCCATCGGTATGTCTTCTCGACCGGTGAAAATACGGCCATGGCAGGCAAAGCCGGGGGTGTTGCCCTGTCTAAAAAGCCCTACGTAAAATACTGGGTCGGCGGGGACGATTATTCCTATGGTCATGATATTGCAAATGCTGCCTGGAGGAACCTGAAGGCACTAAAGCCCGATGTGAAGATGATCGGAAAATC
>CBFDCD010000147.1:0-5109 GCA_965603225.1 uncultured bacterium | reverse complement strand
CTTATTGTTGATGATGATCCTGATTATGCTGCAGCGATTGAAAAGATATTAAAAAACGCCGATTATTCCGTGACCTTGGCAGGGGATGTGGAAAGCGGCATGAAGAAAATAGAGGAAGAATTGCCTGACTTGATACTGTTAGATGTCATGATGGAGCAGTATGATGATGGTTTTAATATGTGTTATGATTTAAAACATGATAATCGCTATAAGGGTATACCCATCATCATAATTACTGCTGTTACAGAGGTAACAGGACTGAAATTTAACCCTGAGACAGATGGCGAATATTTGGAGGCTGATGACTATGTTCAAAAGCCTATTAGTGCGGATTTGCTTTTAGAAAAGATAAGGCACTTTATATAGACGTTGGAAAAAATTTAACTATTTTCTTGTGCGCTGGTAGAGTGTTTACAGCGATGAGAGAATAATCCGGAGGCGTAACTATTGGCCAATAAAGAACATATTTTAATCATAGACGATGAAGAGGTTATACGGGACTCCTGTACACAGGCCCTGTCTAAAGTGGGATATATTGTTGAGAGTGCTGAAAATGACAATAAAGGATTATAGCTGTTGAAATCCTTTTATCCGGATCTCGTTTTAGTTGATTTAAAGATGCCTGGTAAGAGCGGAATCGAGGCCTTGGAGGAGATACAAGATATAGACCCTAATATAATTAAGATTGTAATAACAGGGTTCGCTACCGTATCTTCTGCCATAGATGCAATGAAAAAGGGCGCATACGATTTTATCCCTAAGCCGTTTACCCCTGATGAAATACGGGTTATCGTTGCCAGGGGCTTAGAGAGAAGGCGACTCCTCCTTGAAAGTGAGGCCTTAAGATTGGAACAGGAAAGGACAAGAAAAAACATGATATCCCTGGTTTCCCATGAATTTAGGGCCCCTCTGGCAGCTACTATTCAGTACTTAGAGGTTATACTTGGCGGTATGGCCGGTGATATTTCTTCAGAGGCAAGGGAGATGATTGAGCGATCTGATATTAGGCTCAGAGAGATGCTGGAACTTCTTGGAAGGTGGCTTAGCCTTGCAATATTTGACGCCGATAAGATGTCCGAGAATTTCAAGGATATCTATCTGAAGGATATAGCTGCAGAATCAATAGATATTTTAAGATCCCTGGCAGAGGAAAAAAATGTATCCCTGATATTAGATTCGCCTGAAAATATACCAACTGTAAAGGGGAATGGGGTGTCTATAGGGGAAATATTTAATAATCTTATAAGCAATGGCATTAAGTACAATAAGGAAGGGGGCTGGGTAAAGGTAAAATTATACGAGATAGATGAGTACATCTCCGTTGAAATTAGCGATAATGGTCTGGGGATAGATAATGAGCATCTGCTAAGAATATTTGATGAATTTTATAGGGTTGATGGCAGGAGAAATGCCCCTGTAAAAGGATCAGGGCTGGGGTTATCTATCGTCAAGAAAATGGTTGACGCCCACGGCGGAATGATTGATGTAAAAAGTGAAATTGGAAAGGGATCAACGTTTAAGATTAATTTTCCCAAGATATTTAAACCAGAAAATAATGATTAAAAGACAGAGGGCATGTAAATGGAATCTGAACAAAAAATAAACAAAGAGATTGACCTTATATTTAAACCTAATCTTGCAAGAATTGAGAGAATTTTACCTCAAATGGAGGGTCACAGGCTTTTTCAGTTAAAATTTATTGATGAAGATGTGGTAAAGGCATTTTCCCATAAACCAGGTCAGTTTATAGAGCTGACCGTATTTGGTGTTGGCGAGGCCCCCATATCAATATCGTCTCCACCTACAAGACCGGGGATAATTGAAATTTGTGTCAGAAAGGCAGGTTCAGTGACAGGGGCCCTGTTTGAGCTCCAAAAAGGAGATCACGTTGCCTTGAGGGGTCCATTTGGAAATGGTTTTCCATTAGAAACCTTGAAAGGCAAGGATCTTTTGCTTGTTGCCGGGGGTTTAGGCATGGCGCCCCTGCGTTCCCTTTTTCAGGCAGTTCTTGATGACAGAAAGAGTTACGGAGATCTTGTCCTCATGTATGGCGCCAGAAACCCGGACGATATACTCTTTAAATACGAACTCTTAGGCCTGATGAACAGAACAGATTTAAAGTATCTTTTAAGTGTTGATGTGGATGATGAGGGAATATGGAGACAATATGTTGGAGTGGTTACAGGGCTGTTTCAAGGTGTAGACTTAAACCCAGAGGCTACCTTTTGCGCATTATGTGGCCCGCCAATAATGTATCGTTTTGTTATCGGAGAGTTATTAAAGAGAGATATTCCGAAAGAACGGGTATTTGTATCCTTAGAGAGGATGATGAAATGTGGTGTTGGGAAGTGTGGTCACTGTGCGATTGGGGAATATTATTGCTGCACGGACGGGCCGGTTTTTAGATATTCAGATATTAGTCATATCAAGGAGGCTATATAATGTCCCAAACATTAGTTGTATGCCCCTATTGCGGGTGTGGATGTAATTTTTACATAGAGGAAAAGGATGGAAGGGCAGTCGGAGTAATACCAAGCGCTGAACATCCCGTCAGCAGAGGCTCCCTTTGCGTAAAAGGCTGGAGGGCGCACGAGTTTATTAATCATCCGGAGAGGCTTAAATCTCCGATGATTCGGGATGGAGGTCTTGTTCGAGAAGCTACATGGGAGGAGGCCTTTGATTTAATAGCTAAAAATCTGCTTGGCATAAAGGAAAAGCATGGAAGCAATGCCCTTGCATTTCTATCTTCAGCTAAACTAACAAATGAAGAAAATTATTTGTTTATGAAAATGGCACGGGCAACCTTTAAGACTAACAATGTTGATCATTGCGCTCGTCTCTGACACGCCTCAACAGTGGCCGGGCTGGCCGCTACTTTTGGAAGCGGGGCAATGACGAACTCTATTCAGGAAATGGAAGATGCAGAGGTATTTCTTGTTATTGGCTCCAATACCACGGAGCAGCATCCATTGATTGCCACAAAGCTGATAAAGGCAGTGAGGGAAAAAAAGGCAAAATTGATTGTGGCAGACCCTCGGGAGACAAAGATAGCCAAGTTAGCAACTCTTCATATAAGTCATAACATTGGGAGTGATGTGGCCTTATTGAATGGGCTTATGCATATTATCATTAAAGAAGGATGGGAGGCACGTGAGTATATCAAGACAAGGACCGAGAATTTTGAGAAACTAAAGAAAGTCGTAGCAAAATATACACCTGAAAGGGTCTTTGAGATTACAGGGGTTGATGAAAGCTCACTGAGAAGTGCGGCTGAAATTTATGCAAAGAATAAGAAATCAATGATCCTATACGCAATGGGAATAACGCAGCATGTTGCAGGAACAGATAATGTCAAGTCTTGTGCTAATTTGGCCATGCTTACCGGTCATGTTGGATATCCATCCACCGGCGTAAACCCGTTAAGAGGCCAGTCAAATGTTCAGGGAGCCTGTGATATGGGCGCATTGCCGAATGTATATTCCGGTTATCAACCTGTTTCAGACACAAAGATTAAGGAGGTATTTGAGCAGGCCTGGGGTGTGGACGGTCTTAGCGACAAGGCCGGACTAACCCTTACGGATATGATGGATGCAGGGGAAAGAGGAGATATTAAGGCCCTGTATATTATGGGTGAAAACCCTGCAATGAGCGATCCTGATTCCAGGCATGCAAAGAAGGTGTTGAGGAATCTTGATTTCCTTGTGGTACAGGATATTTTCCTAACAGAAACAGCTAAATTGGCCAATGTAGTTTTGCCGGCATCAAGTTTTGCTGAAAAAATGGGAACATACACTAATACGGAAAGAAGGGTCCAGCTTTCCAGAAAGGCCATCCCAATAATGGAGGGAACGATGCCGGACTGGAAAATAATTTGCGAGGTATCGTCAAGGGCGGGATACCCTATGAATTATAATAGCCCAATCGATATTTTAGATGAGATAAACAGGGTTACACCCTCCTATAGAGGAATTACCTTTGACCGTCTCAAAGATTCGTGGGGTATACCATGGCCCTGTCCTGATAAAAGTCATGAAGGGACACCGTTTTTGCATAAAGATAAATTCGCCCGTGGATTAGGTTCGTTTGATGCCCGTGAGTATGCCCAACCACCAGAGATGCCGGACGAAGAATTCCCATTTTATCTTATTACAGGCAGGGTTGGTTTTCAATTCCATACAGGCACCATGACAAGGAAGGTATCTATACTTGAAAGAGAGGAGCCGCAGGCGGTTTTAGAGATGAATCCAGGGGATGCCCGAAGATTAAAGGTGATTAACGGCAGTAAAGTAGCCGTAGAGTCCAGGAGAGGCGAACTTTATCTGCCGGTAAAGATAACGCAGGATATACCGGAAAACGTTGTGTTTAGCACGTTTCATTATAGCGATAATAATATTAATGAGTTGACTATTAATGCAGTTGATCCTGTTGCTAAGATACCTGAATTTAGTTGTGCTGTCAGCATTAGGAGGGTTTAATGAAAAGAATAAAGAAGGAGAACGTTTTTCCATTTTTAAAGGAGATGGACAAGACACAGGATGTTTATTGCCCTCAGTGGGTAAATGACAAGGATCTTCTTTTACTGCCCCTTGGGGATGGAAAATTCAATGGATATATAGGTAAGACAACCATATCTGCAAAGTCTCTTTTATTCCCGCAGACAGAGGAAATAATTTCCTTTGGGAAGGAGATAATTACAAAAAATACAGACAGCAGAAAAACCCTGGCCTTTGGGATAAGACCTTGTGATATGAAGGCTATCCAATTTACAGACAGGTTCATGACCAGGGAGGATATAACAGATCCTCACTACCAATCAAAAAGAAAGGGTATGATCGCCATTGTTGTTGCATGTAATGAGCCGCCAAGCGATACATGTTTTTGTATAGACGCAGGGGGTATGCCGTATCTGGATGATGGATATGACGTGCAATTGTTCGATGCAGGGGATTATTATATAGCTGTTTCCGGAAGCAAGGAGGGAGGGGAGATCCTTGCAGGCAAGAATTTTGAGCAGGTGGATGGAGATGATAAGGAAAAATTGGAGGAAATTAAAAAAAGATCTCTCCAGTCGCACAATAATAGGCCGGGGACAAAAAAGGCCATAGAAGT
>CBFDCD010000146.1:0-5135 GCA_965603225.1 uncultured bacterium | reverse complement strand
AAATCAAAAAAACCTACTCGTATTTAACGGCATTAAATTTAGACAGATACTTCAAGGTAATAAAACACTCACCTGGCCTTGAAGAATACGCATTGATCCTTGCGTTTAAAGATATTCGAAAAAGATTCGGAAACCGTGATTTTCTGGTGTTCGATATGCCCCCTACTGCACTGGCATTAAAGTTTTTCAATATTCCATCTTTATCTTTGATATGGATAGAACATATACTGGCACTCCGCGAGGAAATCATAAAAAAGAGAGATTTAATTACAAAGATTAAGATTATTAAAAAAGAGAGAGAGACAGACAAGACCTTGAATAAACTTAATGAGATGAAAAATGAGTATCTTGACTTTAAAAACACATTTGAAAGCCCTTCAAATACACATGTTAAGCTTGTTTTAAATCCAGACAAACTATCATTTGCTGAATCACTCCGCATCCTCAATTTTTTAAAGGACATTAACATTAATTTAAGTCAGGTAATTCTTAATAAAATGACCAAGGAGCTATCAGTGGATGACACTGTTAATGCCTTTGCAGACATTCCGAGACTAATATTTCCAAACTCCGAAGAGCCCTTGATCGGCGTTGATATATTGCAAGAATTTTTGATAAAAAATAACGATTCAATAGAAAAACAAATGATTGAGGTTTGATTTTTATAAGCGGAAACATTACTGTTGATTAAATCAATTAACTTGATGAAAAAACAACGTAAAATAGGCTTAGCCCTGGGCGGTGGAGGGGCACGGGGATTAGCCCATATTGGCGCAGTGAAGGTGCTGGAGAGAGAGGGCATAAATCCTGATATTATTGTTGGGACAAGCATGGGTTCCCTTGTGGGAGGCTCCCTTGCCACAGGTTTAAAGGCTGAGGAACTGGAAAAACAACTTTTTTCTTTCCTTGAGACCGACCTTTACAAATCATCTGAGCTTAGGGCTGTAGGGGATGCTGAAAGGGGAAATGAGCAGAGTTTAAGCAGGAGGATTCAGTCTTATTTTAAGACAAAAATAAGACTGGTCCATGGAATATACAGACCAGGTATTTTGGAAACAAAAGATATTGAAGAATTAATAAATTATTTTATACCTGACATTAATATAGAGGACACTATAATCCCCTTTAGGGCTGTTGCCACAGACCTGAGGAGCGGTAAACCTGTTGTTCTAAGAGAGGGCTCTTTAAGACGTGCAATACTGGCAAGTTCTTCTGTTCCAGGAATGTTGCCTTATGTAGAAATTGATGGCAGGCAGTTATCGGACGGTGGCATTATCCAATCAGTTCCTGTAAGGAGTGCGGCTGACGAGGGGGCCAATGTTGTTATAGCAATAGCCGTAGATAAGGATTTAGGCTCAGCGCCTGATTTTCATACAGCCGTGGATATATATGTAAGGGCCGCAGAAATACAGGGATATTACCTGGAGAGACACGAGTTAGAATGTGCAGACATTGTAATAAGGCCGGAGTTAGGCAGTGTCCATTGGACTGATTTTTCCGACGCGCAAGACCTGATATTCAGTGGTGAGTCAGCGGCCATGGATATACTTAGTGATATCAGAGTGTTAGTAAAACAAGCGTCTAAAAAGGGATTTTTTGGAAGGATAACGAAAAAGATTAAGGGGTTTTTTGGACCCCTTCAGCCTTCAGCCTAAACAGCTTCGGACTGACTACGTGAGTAGTCACGGAGAAACCAGAAAATGGGTGATTATGCTGAGATAGATAAAGAGGCCTATTATATCGTTTGATGTGGTTATAAATGGGCCTGCAGCTAATGCAGGGTCTATATTGAGTTTTTGGAGGAGAAAGGGAATAAATGCACCAAAAGAGCCTGAAAAAAGTATTACCGTAATGAGGCTGGCGCCGACGGCTAAACCTAATTTTGCATCTGAAAGCCAGAAGGTCACCACTAAGGCTAACAGAATTCCGCACATGATGCCATTAATCAAGGCTACCCATAATTCCGTTAAAAGCCTCTTGCCTGTACGGACTACATTTATATCGCCAGTGGCAAGGCCTCTGATTACAACAGTAGCTGCTTGAGTTCCTGTATTTCCACCCATTGCCATTACCACAGGGATGAAAAATGATAAGGCAAGAATTTTTTCTATAGAGGTATGAAAATGGCTTATTATTGAAGCAGATAAAATCCCTCCCAATAACCCCAAAAACAGCCAGGGAAGTCTCGCCTTAGAGATTTTCAATGGTGAGCCCTCGGAAATTTCATAATCAATAACACCTGCCATCAAAGAGATATCCTCATTTGCCTCCTCTTCCATAACATCAATAATATCATCGTTGGTTATTCTTCCTATAAGCCTGTGCTGGCTGTCAACAACAGGTATATTAATGAGATCATACTGCTTGGCTATCCTTGCAACCTCTTCCTGATCCATATCAACATCAGCGCTTATGACATCGGGGTTCATTGTGTGTTTAATCTTCTTGTCGTGTGATTCAAGAACGAGGTCTTTAAGGGATACAACCCCTACCAGCTTATTAAATTCGTCTACAACCCATACATAATAGAGGTTTCCAACCTCTCCCCTTTTTTCCCTGATGATTTCTATGGCCTCCCCGATAGTTGAGTCTGCAATGACTGAAACAAACTCCAGGGCCATGATGCCCCCTGCCGTATCTGTTTCATAACCCGATAACTTACGCAGTTCTTCAGATACTTCAGGATGAACCAAGTCAATTATTTTTTGGGATCTTTCCCTCGATAAGTTGCTGACAATATCCGTGGCATCGTCTGAGTCGAGCTCATTTAATATCCGGGCAACCTTATTGTCGTCGAGTTTGTTGACAATATTCTCTTGAATAGGGGATGATATTTCTATTAACACATTGCCTGCATCTTCAGGAGCGAGAATGTTGATTATTCCGAGTATTTCATCATCTTCAAGCTGCTCCATCAGATCTGCAAGGTCTGCAGGATGAAGCTCGTCGATGTGCCTTTTCAGGCCATCATAATCTTCTTTCTCGAACATGATTTTAATATCATCGAGTATTATTTTTTGGTCTGTCTGACTCATGATTTTTTGGTCTCTAAAATTGATGCCCTCGTAATGCGGCAACTCCATTTTTGTCAAAAGGTATGTAGGTATCCCTGAATAGTGCTATTATCGAAAAACACGGAACCTGCTACAAACACGGATTGTATTAATCGTCCTTGGGATTATTAAATTCAGAGGATAGTATATCAGCAACTTTTTTCCCTGACATGAGCATTCCACCAAATATCGGTCCCATTCGGGGGCCTCCAAAAACATTATTAGCCGCCATTCCAACAACATAAAGTCCCGGAAAGACCATCTTTGTGTTTGACACTGTAAATTGCTCCCCCTCATCAGCCCATAGGGACATTTCTCCAACAACCCCGCCGGTTTTTGTGTCTAGCTTGGCGTCAATTTTTTTTGTGATAACAGAGCATATATCCGCAGGGTGACCAGTTCCGTCCACCACGTATGATGCCCTTATACTTAAGGGGTCCACGAAAAGCCCTAAGTGTTCCGTAGGTGACCAGTTTAATACTAACCCCGACACCCTTTTCTCTCCGTCTTTCTCATCAAAGAGAACGTCTGTAACCTTAATGAGATTAAAGATAGTTGTCCCTTGCCGGACGCAATTGGAAATTATGGTTGACGTTGCCTCGATAGTGTCTATTGTGTAATATCCGCCTCCCCTGTCGTTATACCCTATGCCCATTTCATCGATAATGGGCAATGCATCAGATTGTATAACGCCTTCGTTAAACATCATGGCTCCACCCCACATACCTCCACCAGGGGCAAGCTTTGATTCAAATATAATTGATTTCAGTCCTGCCTTAGCAAGGTAATAACCGGCAATTAGATTTGACGGGCCGGCGCCAACAAGCGCCACGTCAACCTTGAGGGATGCAAGGAGTTTATTAGAGTAAGATTCAATAATAGACTTTGAAATAGTGAGGTCATCGATCTTCATTTTTTTCTCCATATTAAAACAACTTTTTTTCTATCTGCCTCCAGTTAATCAATGAAAAATATTGTACATTTAAAGCAAAAACCATAGTATTAACTATCTGCATTGCAAAAAGAGAGGATTATGAAGGAAATCTTCTTTTCTCATTTACCGGTAGTCTTCGTTAAGGGGTTCACTGCGTTTAATTGTAAATAAATGTCCTTAACCGCCTGAGATAGAGTAATTATGCAACGTTATTGTATGGCAAGACAGAATACCCTTTTTATGCTCCAAGTCAACAAAATATTGACATTGACTTGAAAGTTTGTTTTTGATATTTCAATTAAGTTTGAAAGCTGATAACTTTAACATTTTGAAAATTTTTTTCACCTAACGTTTAGAGAGAGATATCATGGATTATAAAAAAACGCTTAATCTTCCCAGAACTGATTTCCCCATGAAGGCAAATTTGGTTAAGAGGGAGCCGGAATTAATGAAAAAATGGGGGGAAGATGATATTTATTCAAAAATAAGGGAGATTTCCAAGGGGAGACCTTCATATATACTGCACGACGGGCCACCCTATGCTAACGGCAATATACATATGGGCACAGCCTTTAATAAGGTATTAAAGGATATAATTATTAAATCAAAGCAGATGGAGGGATACGATGTCCCATATGTGCCTGGGTGGGATTGTCATGGACTGCCTATAGAATGGCAGGTAGATAATGATCTTGGAGACAAAAAGCGTCAAATGACTCAGTCTGAGGTAAGAAAGAAATGCCGCGAGTTCGCAAACCGCTTTATAGACATTCAAAGGGAGGAGTTTAAAAGGCTTGGTATTTTTGGAGAATGGGACAATCCCTATCTGACAATGAGGTACAAATATGAGGCCACAATAGTAAGGGAATTTGGAAAATTTGCCCTTAACGGAAGTTTGCTTAAAAGCAAGAAGCCTGTCTACTGGTGTAATTCCTGCGGCACGGCCTTGGCCGAAGCAGAGGTTGAATATGAGGACGACACATCTCCATCTATATTTGTGAGATTTCCATTTATCTCTGACCTTTCTGGGCCCTATCCTGCCCTTGCAGGAAAGGATGTATTTATAGCTATCTGGACTACAACACCATGGACTATACCTGCTAATTTAGCCGTTGCCCTTCACCCTGATTTAACATATGTGGCTGTTG
>CBFDCD010000145.1:0-5143 GCA_965603225.1 uncultured bacterium | reverse complement strand
AGATTCAGGCGATTTTTTTTAATATGCTTGATTAAATAGGATAATGTCAGCCCTGTGTCAATAATATCTTCTACGATTATTACAGGTTTTCCCATGAGTGATAACTCAATATCCTTTGTTAATTGTATGTTGCCGCTTGATATGCTATTTTGACCGTAGCTGGCCAATCTTATAAAGTCCACCTCTGATGGTGTAGATATTTTTCTGATAAGGTCTGCAATAAAGATAAAAGATCCATTTAAAACCCCTATAAGGACAGGTTCTTTATCTTTATACTCTTCACTTATATTGTACGCAATCTCCTCAACATTTTTACGGATGTCTTCTTCAGAAATTTTTTTTAATATTTTATATTCCACTATTACATTCTATTAAAGTTAATCTCCTAAAAATATTTGATTTTAGAGTGAATGTCAACTAATATTCATACGTTATGCACATCTATACCGAAGACTTCTCATTTTTTATAGATTTATGAAGTCCACAAACGACCCTTTATTCATAAACCTTTTCCTCATCATCAGGTGTTATTGCATCTTCCTCTACATCCCTGACCTCAAATTTTCTTTTTTTCAATTCCCTATAATATTCATGCTGGATAAGAAGGTTCATGACCTCATTAGTGCCGGTCCATATCATTGACAAGCGGCAGTCCCTTAGAAAACGTTCGATAGGATATATACTCGTATAACCAATTCCACCCATTATCTGCATGGCGTTATTTATTACAGTCCATGCCGCCTCGGTGCCCACCTTTTTGGCCTCTGATACCAATCTCCTGGAATCTCCACCTGAATCTGCCATCCTGGCCGCTGCATAAACCAATGCCCTGGCAGCATCCAATGTGCTCACAGAGTCTGCCACCATAAAGTTGACTGCCTGAAACCTGTCAATGGTCCGCCCAAATGCTTTTCTTCTTGTAGAGTATCGTGTGGCTACTTCCAAGGCTGCCCTTCCCATGCCAACAGCCCCTGCCCCGCTTGTAAGCCTTTCAGGGACCATCATTTTGTTAAAGACGTGATATGCCTGGTGTAATTCTCCTATAAGGTTTTCCTTGGGGACCCTGACATTGTCAAAGACGATTCTCCCTGTTCCACCGCCCCTTGTTCCGAGTAGGGTATAGATAGTATGATCCTTAACTCCCATATCTTTTTCAACAATAAAACAGCTTATAGACTCATGAGGTGGTGCGTCTTCGGCTGACTTTGCATATACCAGGAAGTAGTCCGAATCTTTAGCTCCTACTACAAAGCGCTTCTCTCCATTAAGAATAAAGGAATCTCCATCAACAACGGCCTTCATTGCCGCCCCAAAGAAATCAGATCCTCCCCGTGGTTCAGTCAGGGCCTCTGCAGAGTAAAGTTTACCTTCATTTGTCGGTTTAAGATAATACTCCTTTTGTTCCTTCGTCCCAAAACTGTTGATTGCCTCTCCTGCAATACTGGGCATTACATATGCACAGGATATAGAATTGCCAAGGACCCCAACCTCTTCTATTGCCACGACCTCGGAGGCCCAGTTAAGGTCCCGCCCTCCGTATATCTTGGGAAACCGTAAACCAAGGAGGTTCTTTTTGCCTGCTATTTCTACAATTGGTCTACCAGTCTCAATTACACTCATATCCATATCTCGGATAAGCTTGCTTGATATATCATTTTTAACAAACAGCCTAACCTCTTCTTGCAATTTCTTTTGCTCTTCAGTCAGCATAAAATCAAACATTTTTAACCTCCTTTTTATATATGTTCCTATGGTTGTTTAATATTCAGGTGTTTAATTTTTCTCCAAAGTGTTTGCCTGCCAATACCCAAACCCTGAGCAGTTGCTGTGCGGCTCCAATTATTTTCCCTGAGCGCCTGAAGTATGAATTTCCTTTCAAGGTCCTCCCATTGCCTTTTTTTTGATGCCTCAGGCCCGGAAAATTTGGCTTTAGGGGAAGGCGGTGTTGGTTGTAGATAATCAGGTAGGTGTCTTATGCCTATATGAACTTCATTGCAAAGTACTGTAGCATGTTCAATAATATTTTCCAGTTCCCTCACATTACCTGGAAAATCATATGTCATAAGTACGGAAAGGGCATCCCGTGATATGCCTGCTATGTCTTTTGCATTCAACTTATTAAACCTTCTCAGGAAATGATCAGCAAGGAGTGGTATGTCCTCCTTCCTGTCTCTCAAAGGTGGCAAGGTAAGCTTGACTACATTAATCCTGTAAAAGAGATCCTCCCTAAAGGTCCCCTTCTTAACAAGGGAATCAAGATCCCTATTTGTAGCGGCCACAATCCGTATATCTGCATGAATTGTCTTATTGGAGCCTAAAGGTTCATAGGTTTTTTCCTGTAAGACCCTGAGAAGCTTTGCCTGGATATGTGGGGGCAGATCACCTATCTCGTCTAAAAAGAGGGTACCGCCTTCAGCGGCAGCAAATCTTCCAGATCTATTTTTTTTGGCATCTGTAAATGCCCCTGCCATGTAGCCGAAGAGTTCTGATTCCGCCAAGCTGTCAGGCAAGGCCCCTAAATTTACAATAACAAGGGGGCCTTTGCTCCGTGGGCTTAAAGAATGAATAGCACGGGCAAAAAGCTCTTTTCCTGTCCCGCTTTCCCCTTGAATCACTAAAGTGCTATCACTACGGGAAACCTGCTCGAGGATAACGAAAAGCCTGTGCATTTCCTTATTTTTACTTACTATATCAAAAAGTGTATGTTTTCCTTTCAGCTCCTTGCGCAGTTCTTCTACAAGGCTTAGGTCCCTGAAGGTTTCAACACCGCCTATTATCCGGCCATTTTCATCTTTAAGGATTGCAGTAGATATACTTATGGGGACCCTGTCGCCCTTAGCATTCACAATATAAATAGACTGGTTAAGTATCTTATTTCCCGTCTCTATTGTTTTTTTTAAGGCGCAGTGCCTCTCACATATATTTGCCCTGAAAACCTCCCAGCAGTTTCTGCCAAGGGCCTCTTTTTTGTCTATCCCGATAATTTGTTCAGCTGCCTTATTAAAGGTAGTAATATGCCATTCAAGATCAACGGTAAACACGCCGTCTGCGATGCTGTCAAGGATAATAGATGTTTGGTCTTTTTCCATTTGTATTTATATGCCTGGAGGTTTAATTGACATATTTATAATCTTAGCAAATAGCCCCGAGGCTTCACTTCAGGTTTATGCACAAATTAAACTTTTAAGCCTAACAAGAGAGTTATTTCTATCATATTCCGTCCTTTTTTTATATATACATACCTGCATATTGTCTGACTGGATGACCATCAAGCACATGGAATTGCCTTATTTTATTGAGGGTAATAGGGGAAAACATGCCAATAGGCAGGTATAGTATTTTTTTTGACATTTTATAGGCAAATCTTCTACAGAGGGAAGATGGAGGTGATGGGGCTACGTAAACAACGTATTTTTCTAAAGTGTAATCAATTGCAGCAAGAAGAAGCCTTTCAGGTTTGTTTCTGGCTATATCAAATAGTGAGTCCTTCCATATGTTGTATAACCTCATGGGAGGGAATATTAACAAAAATCCACCGTAATGGCATTTTGATATTCCTGGGCCAATCATTATCTTGCCTCCAGGGGTACTATAAAATGCCATATCAGATTCCTGGTTGTGTTCACCCAACCAAGTGACAAGCCAAGGGAACATTTCTTTACCCTCTTTGTCTGGAAGATCAGCATCAAAAATGACAACCACTGATCCCGCACTGCCTTTTAGAGGGATGTTTTCCCTTACATATATCCTGCCATCTTTCCAGTTTCTCAGGGTCTCCCTTATATCAATTCCATCCATTATTGAATTCATAAATGGGATAACCCTGCTATTTTCTTCTGCTTTCTCTTTCAGTCCTTTTTTTTTAAGATAATTACCGAATCCCTCTATTGATATATCCTCCGGCTGGTATGAACATATAGAATACCCCCTAAAGCCCTTTTCCCATTCCCCCTTAAATTGTTCTGTGGCCCTTTTTTTTACAGGCAAAGGCACGAGTCTTCTTCGTGAATTTTTGAAATGGCGGTGGAATTTAATTTTTTTTTGATCAAGGAACATATCCTTGCCTTCTATCTTAAGTACAGGTAGTTCAGGTGATTCTGACTGCCAGGGATATTTAGTAGCCAGATCCCATACCTCATATGCAAAGTTATCATCAGCAATCCCCCGGGCCGCTATAACTATCTCATATAAATCAGGCGTTAAAAAGCCGTTTACAATGGCATAGTTCATGACAAATTTGTTAAATATTTTTTTCTGAGAGTCTGTTATTTCTTCCTTTTCAATCCTTAGGTGATTTTCCCTGGCCTTGTCTATCAACAGATCAATGGCATCTAACTTATCCGGCTTCCCTTTCACGAAACCGTTTCTGAAGTCTTCATAGAGGGATACAATAAATGGGATCTCTGTCATGATTTCTCGACTTGATTCCCTGTGCAGATGGGCAAGCATAATATTATCTCTGCGCTGTCTTCCTATTATCTGTGCCTGGGGCCTGACAAGATAATGGAGGAGACCAGGGAGGTGGAAAAGGCCCCCTATGAATAACACCCTTTTACCCTCTTTATTTAGTTGCTGCAAATGAAAGGCCATATTCCTTTCCCTTAACTGATCTTGAGGATCTCTAAGAGGTTCAGGACGGGCATCTAAAAATCCCTTGCAGTACTGCCAATATCCAATTTTTGAAATAGAATAAGGATCAGGCATAGGGTCACGATTAATGGGGTATCCGGTTGTATCCCTGTCTATAAAATGTATAGGGATATTCTTAGAAAGGGCAAGTCTAATAGCCTCAACCTGGGCATCTGTAGGCTCAAGAGGGAGATAAACAATTGTATGATCATCTTCCTCATAGTAAACAACGGTGAGAAGGGGCAGCCTTTTAATCGCTGTTATAATTTTTTCGCCTAAAGTTGGAGGATATTCAATAGCCACTGCGTCCGGATTGACTGATAAAAATTGTCTTCTTACCTCAAGGGTAAATTCAAGCCTGTTGTGGATAGCAGGGACAAGCCGAATATTTTTCCATCTAAATAGTCTTTCTTCCCCCATAGGTCTCCATAATATCAGCAAAATAGTTGGCTGCCCCTTCATCAATTATCATAGAGGCCGCCTCCTTCAGGGCCGATAAGGTCCTTTTTTTCGC
>CBFDCD010000144.1:0-5221 GCA_965603225.1 uncultured bacterium | reverse complement strand
CCCGCCACTAAGCCCTAAAATAACCTTTTTGTCTCCCACCTCTGTCTTTATTTCTTCCGTGGCCTTTCTGACAAAGGATTTCATTGTCCATGACTTTTTGCATCCACATATAGTAAAGAGAAAATTACCGAGCATTTTTTTCCCTTCAGGCGTATGTACCACTTCAGGGTGAAATTGCAGCCCGTAAAATCTTTTATTGTTATTTGCAACCGCCGAAATTCTGGTATTTTCCGTAGATGCAATTATATTAAATCCATCAGGTAAACGTGAGACAGAATCACCATGGCTCATCCAGCAAGGTGTCTTGTCTTTGACTCCATGAAAGACGTCTTCCTGGCCTGTGATCTTAAGGTTGGCCGGCCCATACTCTCTTTTATCCGTTCCTTCTACCTCGCCACCCAGGGTTTTTATCATGAAATGCATTCCGTAACAAATCCCAAGCACTGGTATATTGAGATTGAATATTCCAGTGTCTGCCTTAGGGCTGTTTTTTTCATATATGCTTGCCGGACCTCCTGAGAGTATTATTCCCTGGGGAGAGAGGGCCTCAATAAACGATAAATCTATATCCGGTGGCTCTATCTGACAGTAGACATGGTGCTCCCTAACCCTTCTTGTTATTAACTGATTATACTGGGAGCCAAAGTCAATGATTAGAATCATGTCTTATCCCCTTTCGATGAGATTATTGTTTAAATTACCTAATATAGCATAAAATTTAGCTTAAACAAGAATAAAACGCCCCTTTCCTTGAAAGGAAAAGGGCGCCGAGGTGCCTTGCCAGGTATTTGTCAGTATGGCCAAGAATATCAATCAACTACAGCAACGCCTTGCAAATTGCTCCAATTTTTCCTCAAAGGGGACATCAAATCCACCACTGTAAATACTCCTTGTAGCAATCTCAGTAGAAACAATAGCAGCCCTGTATTTAAAGGGTAGATTCTTTACCCTGTCCCTGAATTTTTTCCTTTCCTGAACAAAATCAGGGAGGTGCACGAGAAGCAGTTTTTTATAATATGCCCTGGACAGGCTCTCAGGGTGAGCAATCAGATATTCAAAAATCTGGTCTGTGAGTTCATTTATTTCATGACTGATCTCATTGCTGATCTCTGTATATAATAATTCATTTTGAGGATGGTTGTACCGTTTAAAAATTACCTTTACCTCATCTACGGCCCTTTTTTCAAGGATAGAAAGAACATCCTTTACATAGGCGTTCTTGTTACTCAAGAATTCCTTATCATTCATTAGCAATCCGCCGATTATCTCGTAAGAGGAGCAGATAACACCGCATTTGTTTGCAGATGAATCCTTGAGTATTACAATGCCTTTCCTCTGTATTTTTTCCCTGGCGCTTGGTGATATAAATGAATTTGCCCCCTCTATGATTGCCTTTGTTGTTGGCTTCTGGTCTTTCTCAAAAAGTCTTTCCCAGTTATCATCATTAATGGTTTCAGGACGTCCTCCGCATGGTATAAAGACATCCGTATAGTGAGAAAATATAAGGTTTTCAAGCTCTGCATGAAAGTCATCAGACGACACCCATTTTTCCTGGACGCCCTTTGTGTCTCGCACAAGCTTTTTAAAGCGGTCAATTAAACCATCTCTCTGACGATCCCTGGAGTAAAGCAGAAAAGCGCCTTCATTAAGCTTATCAGGAGGAAAACTATCTATATCTTTTTTATGAATGAGTTTGTTGAGTTCCTCCTTGTTTATACCCATTGGATCGTATAAAGCGCCAGAAATGTCTGTAATGGACGTTATCCGTATCTTTGGGCAGTTTTTCAATAGTATCTTCAGCTCATTTCCGGCAACATCCCCATAGGGTCCACCTGTGATCTTAACGCTGAATGTATCTACTCCAGGGTCAATGCCCTGTTCCTTCAGGGCCTGTTCCACGAATTTCCACACACCCAGAGATGTTACGCCATATTCCTTATGGTTAATACCTATTTTTTTGCTTGAAATGACGCCGCTTCCCAGTAGGTATTCACGCTCAATAGCCCGATGTGCCATGTATTCAATCATGGTATCATGCATATTCTCATCAGGCCCAATCTCGATGGGCTCATCTTCTCCATAATAATCCACTACTAATGGATCTAAAGGTTTGCCGTCACGTGTTACATATATATCTAAAAAGGCATTTATTATGCCCCTCTGGAAATTATAAAGTCTATTTGTTACAGCCTTGTCATCTTCCAGGTCAAAGGCTTTCATGACAACGGCCAATTTGGAGCCGCCCTGATAGATATCCTTATTTTTCAGGTGCTGTGTATGTGCAAGAACCATGGCCTCCTTAAAAATAGTTTCCATGGCAGAGACAAAATCATCTTTCCCTTTTGCGATGATGGTCCTGAATCCACCCCTTGCAATATCAGAAAATCCAAAATGATAGCCCGAACCGTGGCGATGATAGAAAAAGGTAATCCTGAATGGCAGACTTGAAGGTAAATTGTCCCTGATCTCCTGTGGCAGGTCTTCCATGTAATGAGGGTCAATCCTGAAAGAGAGTGCTTTTTTATATTTTACAAAGAAATTTGTCTTCAGTGTATATTTGATAAAAAGCAACGCCGCCTGAAACATAATCTTTCGTGTTTCATCTAAAAATGAATGGCCGGTGTTATAGTCATCAATAATAGACTGTAGCCTGTCATATTCTTTCTCCAGGTCCTTTTTATCAACAGGTGCTCCAGAATCGGGATTAAATTTTTTATAAAACAGCTGTATCAATTCCTTTATTAACAGGAGGTGGCTGAAAAAGGCATCCTGGGTCTCCTCCCAGTCAAACCTATAGGGAAAGCTATGGGCCATATTTGTATGGACAAAGGTAGTGATGGCGCATAAAAGGCTTCCTTCCGGGCCGGTCAAAACCTTATTCATTACCAATTCATAATATGTCCTGTCTTTTATGTTAATGAGTTTTGTATTGTACAACTCAGACTCTAAGTCTGAATAGATAGGCATGTCCTTTTGTATAAGTTTTCCATCCCTTGTCGTAATATAGGCCGATAAAATCGTTATACGCTGCTCATTGTCCTCTACCTCCACAATATAATTTCTTTGGGTGGCTATGTCCAATCTATAAAAAATTTCAATGAGTTCCCTAAGGTATCCTTCAAACAGCGGGTTGATTACGGAAAAAACAAGTCTTGTCTCATCTTGCCCTTTTTCGTTTTTTGTTGGCTCAACATCTAAAAAGGCACCGCCCCTGCGAATGGCAGATTGATAGAGCCACATTGCCCTTGCAACCCTCAAGGCAGGAGAGAGGGTAACATAATCCCTGTTGTTTGTTAAAAATACATTAAAGATGTGATCAAACTCCTTGAAATGGAATTCAGGATAATGTTCTTGAAGCTCTTTCCTGACCAAACCCTTTCCTCTGAAAAATGAAAAAGACTCCTCGTCTTCTTTGCCAATTCTAAAGTGAAACTTTTGAAGCTCAAGCTCCCCATCCTGGCTTGGCAGGAATCTATCAGAGTGAATCATTTCTGCATATTTAATATCTTTGTCTTTAAATGAATCCAGGGTCTTAAAGAAGGTGCCAGGTTTGTTTACGGTTGCTACGATAAGCTTTTCAATGGTATCTCGTAAAATAAGCTGGCGATTTTCTCCAAGGGTGTGCAGGCTTGAACAGAGGTTAAAAAGTGCATTTTTTTCAGGCCCAAAGGTGATAAAAAAATATGGGTGCATATTTTTTAAAAGCCAGTCCATGTTTGACATGGCAATCCTTTTAGATTTGCCTATCTCCCTCGAAACTCTATTTATGGTTTTTTCTTGCTCTATATTCATGTTAAATCTCCTTTTCTTTTTAAACGGTATTGATATAACATAAAGGCAATATAATAATTCAATAAAATATGTTTCATTAAACTATAAAAATTTCATCTCGTCAAGTATTTTCATCCCAGTTGATAATATTTTTCTTAAAAACTATAATATTTTTTACTTTTTAACAGTTTTCTATTAAACTTTACACAATGTTAGCTTATCATCTAACAGCAGATAGCAATTAAAAGCTAATCAAATACATTTCTCATTTTATCAATTCAGATAATCCAGGAGTCGGAATCCAGGAGCCAGAATGAAAAGACAACATGCAAAGAATTTTTAAGATTTAATTCCCTAACAAAAGGCGCATAAATTTGTCTAATCCATTTATAGATACACAAAACCTAAGGATGAGCTTTATGGATTAACATTATAAGGAGGGAGAGCAGCAGTGTCTGTCTCTGCAAATATAGAAGAAGGTTTCAGGAAAAAAACGAAACCTGATAAAGCGAGATATTTGAACATAGCGCACCGTTCTCTTGAAAAATGCCGATATTATCTGGTCTTGGTGACTGTCTGCTTGAAGAGCGGTGCGACCTTAAGGATGCTTATGTATTTATTGTGTTTGTTTATCATAGAGCGATTCAAATGATCAAAGAAGGCATGGAAGATTGTAATAGTTAAAAGCTGTGAGTAAATATAAACATCACATTCATTTTTTGACCCGTGAGGGATAGAGGTCAGGGACAAATGCGATTTCCATGCCTTAAAAATAATTTCGATGCGCCAACGGATAGCATAGAGCTTGCGAATCGTTAATGGTTCCCATACGCTGCGCCCAACGTTTGTGACAAAAATCTGGCATCCAAGCAATTTCAGCGATTCTTTGGATGGTTTCAAACGGTGATCCCGATTGTTTTTAGCTTTTCGACGCCCCTCGTTGGCATTATGATCCGGCGCAGGCAGTGCGATTAGCCTTACGGCCAGTCGCTGTTTACAGCCGATCAAAACATCAATGTCGAGTGAGGGGTTCTTTTTCAGGAGTGTAAAAAGGCATCAGCTCAATAAATAGCGGCAACTATTTTATAACATTAAAAACAATTGCGGGGCAGAAGGGTTTTTTTCTGCTCCCTCCCCTCCGGTGAACAGTCCCCTACGGGACGGAGTCGGGGCGTAGGCCCTCCCCAGTCCCGGTCTTCACTTTGTGTAAATAACATTAGTCTAAGCTCAACACAAAGACAATGTTACAAGAATTCGACTCATTTTTATATGAGGATCGGGCTGCGGTTTCTCCCATTGATAAGTCACGAAAGGGTGCCGTCCTCCTCTCCGATCCGTAGGATCTATGAGCCAAAGTCCACAGGGCACCTTTTCTACTCCGTGACTTCCCTTAACCTGTCTTAGCTATTTAAAATCTCTTCCGCCTCTTCCCTGCAGGCATCCATAACAT
>CBFDCD010000143.1:0-5245 GCA_965603225.1 uncultured bacterium | reverse complement strand
ACAAGGGCCTGGTTTTCCATAAGTGAAATGGTAGAGTTGAGAAGTTTGTTTATGTCTGTTGGTTCTCTGTCAAGCGCTGTTTGTCTGGAAAAATCGAGCAGTCCCTTAACAATCTTCCTTATCCGCACAGTAGACTCGGCTATCTTCTGGAGATGAGACCGGCTTTTCTCAGTCATATCCTCATTTTTCAATAAAAGGCGGGTAAATGTCAAAACCCCGGTGAGGGGATTATTGATTTCATGGGCAACACCTGCGGCAAGCCTGCCGACACTTGCCTGTTTTTCAGACTGGAGAAGTCGGTTTTCACTCTCCTCCCGTCTGCGCCTGTCCCGTTCCTTAAGGGATGCGGTCATATCCTTGAAGGTCTTCTGGAGGACACCTATCTCATCCTTTGATACAGGACCAATATCCGGCGAAAGACTTCCCTCTGAGACCTCGTTGCTTGCCTTTATCAATCGGTGCACCGGTCTCATTATCTTATCCGCTATAATATACCCCAGGCCAATGGCCAGCAATATACCGGCTACGGTTATAAGTATAAAGATTGAAATGGCCTTCCAGCGCATGTCTGCATACTTGGCCTCAGGTAAACCTACATAAAGCATTCCTACCCTTTCACCAAATATATCCTCGATTGGTTCATAGGCCGTTATATGCCACTCATTTACAACAAAGGCGCGGTCCGTCCATCTCTTCCCCTTATCAAGGACATTTTCCTTTACCTCTTTTGACACCCTTGTACCGATTGCCCGTTTACCATCCGGGGTAAGTACATTGGTTGATATGCGAAGGTCTTTAAAAAAAATAGTGGCCGTTCCTATATTCCGACCCTCATAAACCTCATTCTTAAATACAGCATTCCTTACTGTATCGACTATTTGGGTGCTTCTGTTTAAAAGAACCCCGCCATAGACAACACCAATTAAATCGTTTTCTTCAAATACCGGCACTGCAACGGCAACAGCCATACCGGATGTTTCTTCATCTCCCTCCCTTGGTGCAGCCCTCTCTGTAGGAAGCACCTTTATTCTCGCCCTGTCTGCAAGTTCATGGCTTTCAGCAGAGAGAAACTCCTCATTCAATATAACGGTCCCTGATACAGCGACCTTCCGCTCAAACACCAACTCTGCCAAAGGATTGAAAATCTCAACGGACTTACATCGTAAAGAGTCTTTTCCAACCCCGCACAGGGTCTCTCCCTCTTTTCTTACGACGCCTACAAAATCCAGCTCAGCCTGGTGTGATACAATCTCTAACCTTGGTATAAGCTTGGGGATATCTTTTTCCCTAAGGTCTCCCTTAAATGAAGGATCCATTGAGGTAATACTAAGAGGGGATCTGATTCTCTTTATGCGGGATAAATATATTTCACGGGCGGCATTGAGATCCAGGCTTACCCTGTTGGTTGCCTCGCTTAATATGGCCTTGTAAAGGAGCTGTCCTCCGATAAACAGTGATACAGCTCCAACTAGAATAGAAACCCCTAAAAAGCTTGCTATGAGTCTGGACCTTGTTGAATAAAACATATTTTATACCTGTATACGTGCTCAGGATTGATGGCTTCTCCAACCATTCCTTATGCGCTTCGAAAGAAACACTTGGGGGTTATTTTTTATGAACTATGAAACGCTCTGGACCTTGAGAAAAACAAGCATTCTCCTTTGTGCCCTTGTAAGACGACCTATTTCATCCTCTATCCATTTTACATCACCTGTAACAATGGCAAGCTTCTCCGGCTTTGTCAGGTCATATTCATCCAAGGCATTCACTGCATTTTCTAAAAGGCCTGCAAAAAATTCATCATCAGATTCAGCCCGCTCTAAAACCTTGTTCATCTCCTCCTTATGAATTAACGACTGTTCATCAATTTCTTCAGTACTACCAATGGCATTTGATATAGCTTTTAAGAGTTCTTCAGGCTCAAATGGTTTTTCAACTATCTCTGCTGCTCCAAGTTTTGTTGCCTGCACGGCAAGCTGTACTGTTGCATATCCGGTTATTATGACTACAGGAAGAGATGGTTTAACCCTCTTAACATCCCTCAATACCCTAAGACCTCCTATATCCGGCATACGAATATCCGTTAACACGATGTCATAGGGTCTCTCTATTGCCCAATCAAGACCTTCTCTTGAGCTCAGCGAGGTATCGACCTCATAATCCTCATCAGTTAACATTGCGCTGACACTATCTAAAACAATCTGTTCGTCATCAATGACTATTACTTTCTTTTTTCCCATGATTTTTCTCCTTTTTTATTATCTTATAAACTGCTTTGATAAGCTCTTCAGGTTCAAATGGTTTTGCAATAAATGTAGCTGCCCCCATTTTAATGGCATCTTTTATGGTCTGCGTTGTATAATAGCCACTCATTACAATAACAGGTATATGTGGCCATTGCCGTTTAACCTCATTCATAAGATACATACCATCATGCTTGGGCATCTTAACGTCTATCAGCAAGAGAGTGATGTTCTCGTCCTTCATTACCTCCAAGGCTTTATCAGCGCTGGATACCAGCATAACCTCAAAATCTTCTTCCTCAAGGACTGCCTGGCAACTATCAAGAACAATATCTTCATCGTCAACGACAAGTATTTTCATTTTTCTTTGCCTATGAAATTGATGGTTTCAATAAAGAACCCGACCTCAGAGAGGCCGGTTCTCGTCTAATCCCTAAAAGGGGTAAGCTTGCCTTGTCCCCAGAGGGGACAAGGTTGAGTTGCCCATGTTGTTTGAATTAGTTTATATAGATTGACTTACTCTTTATCTTTGCCATCTTGGTGCTTACCATAGTTACGTATCATTTCTGAACCTAATCCTACGGTATCAATACAACAACCTTTTGTCCAGAAATGATTACCCCAATAGGATTTTTTCTTCAGATGACGAAATTGATTACATACACGAATTGTTGTTCCGCCTTTGACCGTTCCCAGAAAGTCTGATATTGACACCCTTGGGGGGACCATTACAACAGCATGCACATGATCAATTCAAACATTCAATTCAAGAATTTCACAATTTTGTTGCTCTAAAAATGCCCTGATGCAGTTTTTGACTTCCTGAGAAATTTTGCCTATAAGAATCTTGAATCGATATGTGGGAACCCAGACAATATGATATTGGCAGTGCCATATGGTTTGTGATAGTTTACGAAAACGACTCACTTTTCTACCTCCTTGGTTGAAGTTGTTGGGCAACTCATCCTTGGGTGTAACACTGAGTCGTTCATACGGCAAAGCCTATGAGCTCTGACCTTGCTCAAAGAGATGGGTTTTCTCCGTTAAAATAAACCCGTTTTCCTTGCTATTTTTTCAATAAATAAACCCATCCCGTCTTTTCAATGCATCATATTTTTGCGCGACAAAAAATATTCCAATATCAAATATCCGTATTGTCTTATTGATTGCTTCTATTGCCTGAATGTGATCCATAGGTGTAAGAAAGGCAGCCTGAGAATCGGCGAAAAGCCACATCTGTCTTCTCATCATAAAGAGGGCGTAAATAGCTTCCGGACAGGGTATTCCATCATCATATCGCTCTTCTGCGTAGTGGGAAAAATACTCATATAAGTCTCTGCTTGGTGTCTCACTGAAATATACCCTGCTAAGATTTTTGTAAAAGTTAACGGCCTGGGCAATGCAGTCCTCCTCTGGAGTTTCATGATATGATGGTGTTCTCTTGCTTTTTCTCACAGTTTTGCACCACTGCCTGGAAATTTCCTCTGCATTACCTTCTGTTATTTTAATTAACTTGTCTGCAAATACTTTCATAACATCCTCTTCTGGATTTAGGGGGAATTTGCATCCAGAGGTTCCCCCTTCCTCTAACTCCGTATTCGTCGTTTTTTCCTTGCCACCTTAAGCCTGGTCAATGATCTGCGCAGAGCAGCCTCTGCTGCAACTGAATCCTTCTTTTCTAATTGAGACTTCGCTATGTTTTCCGCACGCTGTTTCGCCTCCTCAGCCCTCTTCATATCTATTTCCTCAGCACGTTCGCAAGTATCAGCCAATATAACTACCCTGTCATTCATAACCTCAAGAAATCCACCGCTAACCGCCATATATATTTCCTCATCGTCCTTCCTTATGATCAGTTCCCCGGGTTGCAGCATAGTCATTAAAGGCGCATGGTGAGGAAGAATTCCCAGTTGACCTTCCTGCCCCCATACAATCATCATGTTAACGTCATCAGAGTAAACCGTTCTTTCCGCTGTAACCAGTTCAAGTCTAAATGTGACCATTAGATTTCACCCATTTCCTTAGCCTTTTCCACTGCCTCGTCAATATTTCCTACCATATAAAAGGCGGTTTCTGGAAGTTCATCATGCTTACCTTCCAATATCTCTTTAAATCCACGTACCGTCTCTTTAACAGTGACATATTTACCCGGTATACCAGTAAATTGTTCAGCCACATGAAACGGTTGAGAACAAAACTTCTGGATACGCCGTGCCCTGTTTACAGTAAGCTTATCCTCGTCGCTTAGCTCCTCCATACCAAGAATAGCTATTATATCCTGAAGTTCCCTGTATCGTTGCAGTGTTGTCTGGACTCCCCTCGCCACCTTATAATGCTCTTCACCAACAATAGCAGGGTCAAGTATCCTCGATGTTGACGTCAATGGATCAACCGCGGGATAAATACCTAACTCGGCGATAGACCTTTCTAATGCAACAACAGCATCAAGGTGTCCATAGGTAGCAACTATACCGGGATCTGTATAATCATCAGCAGGTACATAAATTGCCTGAAATGAGGTGATAGATCCCTTCTTGGTTGTTGTTATCCTCTCCTCTAACTCCCCGACATCCGTTCCTAAAGTCGGCTGATAACCTACTGCGGATGGCATGCGTCCCAGGAGTGCGGATAACTCCATATTTGCCAGTACATAGCGGTATATATTATCTATAAACAAGAGAACGTCCTGTCCCTCAACATCACGAAAATACTCGGCCATGGTCACACCGGTTAACCCTATACGAGAACGAACACCCGGGCTCTCGTTCATCTGTCCAAAAACGAGAACGGTCCTCTCCAATACACCGGATTCTTTCATCTCCAACCATAGATCATTTCCTTCCCTGGATCTCTCCCCAACACCTGTAAATACGGAGAAACCGCCATGCTCAGCAGCAATATTCCGTATCAGCTCTGTAATGACTACTGTTTTACCTACACCTGCCCCCCCGTACGCCCCAATTTTGCCTCCCCTTGTAAAGGGCGTAACCAGGTCCATTATC
>CBFDCD010000142.1:0-5294 GCA_965603225.1 uncultured bacterium | reverse complement strand
CCAAAAATACGGCGGGTAAATTTGAGGCCGTTAGGCCGAGTTTTTGAAATTTAGCAAGGTATTTCATGAATCCCAAAACGGGCATCATGAGGGAGCAAAAGGACTTTTTACGGAACCATCAATCTTCCACCTAAAAAAGATTGTTTCTTGTCCTGTTGAGTCATAATTATATCTTCTGATTAAAGAATCAATCAGGTAGTAACCTCCTGCCATTATTTCTATATTTAACCTGGGTTAAAAATTATTGCCCCTTTCCCTGAAATCTATTATTGTATCAAGCAAACAATTAAAATCGACTATCTGAAAATTGTTTTTATATGTGCATTAACATTCAGCCTTATTGAGATTTGCGTTCAAGTTTTGGAATTGTATGTTTTTTGCCTAATAATATTTTTTTATTTCATACATTTACAAGGTTGCCTAAGGTATATCTCTATAAACTAACGAACTTTTATGGTCTTTTATGATGATTCAGCTATTTAATGTATATAAGAGCTTTGGTCCAAAAAATCCGGCAATTGTTGACGTAAACTTAAAGATAGAGAAGGGTGAGTTTGTTTTTATCACCGGGCCTTCTGGTGCAGGAAAAACCACACTTCTTAAAATAATCTTCTGTTCGGAAAAACCAACCAGCGGTAATGCCTTGGTAAATAGAATAAATCTCAATAGAATCAGAGAAAGAGATCTGGCGTTTTTACGAAGAAAGATAGGGATAGTCTTCCAGGATTTCAAACTATTGCCAAACAGGAATGTGTTTAATAATGTGGCTCTTTGCTTAGAGATAGCAGGAGTACAATACTCCATTATACGAAAAAAGGTACATCAGACCTTAAGGCATCTGGGGCTTGCAAAAAAAGAGCGTTACTACCCGCCCCAGCTTTCAGGAGGGGAACAGCAAAGAGTTGCTATTGCAAGGGCAATAATCAATAACCCTTTGATTCTATTAGCAGATGAACCTACTGGAAATCTTGATCCTGATCTAACTATGGAGATAATGGCAGTATTAAGAGAAATACATGAAAGGGGCACAACTGTCCTTGTGGCAACACACAGCCAAGATCTGTTAAAAAATACAGGCAAAAGGATAGTAACCCTTAATAAGGGTAGGATAGTTAAATGAAAACAGCGTTTGTAAAGTATTTTTTCCGGCAGGCATTGACTAACATTGCTGATAACAGGATGGTACACTTAGTAGGGATTGGAACAATAGCGATAGCATTCATTATTTTTAATTCCTTCGTCCTTGTTTATGTAAACATAAACCATTGGACCGATGAATTAGGGAAATCCTTAACAATGTCAATATATTTCAAAGACCAGCCGGAAAGCATTGAGGTTGAGGAGATAAAAAAGGAGTTAATCAATATCCAAGGAGTGACTATTAATAAATATGTTTCCAAGGAAGAGGCAATGAAGGCTTTGGCAAAAGAGCTGGGAGATAAGGCGGGACTGCTCAGTGGCTTGCATGAGAATCCCCTTCCTGCATCTCTTGAAATTATTTTTTCAAGAGCGGACAGAGAGGACTCTCTCCCTTATCATATTAAGAGAAAACTTGAAAAAATGGATATAGTTGACGAGGTTCAATATAGCCAGGAATGGACAAGAAAAATTAAGGCGATAATGGGTGGAATAAAACTCATTGGAACCATTATTGGCGGCTTGCTTTTTCTGGCAACACTTTTTATTATTACCAATACGATAAAGCTTACTGTATTTGCCAGGAAAAATGAGATAGAAATACTCCGTTTGGTTGGCGCGACGAATTTATTTATAAAGACCCCGTTTCTAATTGAGGGGTCAATTCAGGGCTTACTTGGAGGCCTTGCCGCCTTAATAATTCTCTTTGCGGCTTATATGACAGTCATAATTAAGACAGACCTCAGGATTGGCTTTGCCGCACTTGATGTAGTCTTTATCTCGCCATATCTCACTGTTTTTTTATTGCTCATGAGTGTTATTATAGGCTTTGCAGGGAGCAGTATAGCCTTAGGCAGGTTTTTTAGAACATGAACCCAATGAGTGCTTTTGCATATTTGTTGATTGTATTTGTGATTGGTTCCAATGTAATTGGTATCTGTTTTTCCATAGCAGGAGATAAGGATTATACTGAAGGGGCTAAATCCCAAGCCCAACACATAAAGGAACAGCTTTTAAAACAGCAGGGAGGGCTGTCAAACGTATACATTGAAGAAAAAAACATACTGGACGAGTTAGAAAGATTAGAGAAAAACACTGCAGAAAACAGGAAATCTCTTAAGAAACTATCGCACGAAATAAAAGGGCTTTCAGCTAAGATAATTGAAAGCCAGGAGAAAATTAAAGATCTTAACATTTCCATTCAGGAGTTTAAAAAGGCCTTCGGGAGTCGTTTAGTGGCCTTTTATAAATTTGGAAAATCAGGATACCTGAGTCTTCTAACTGCTAATGACACCTTAAAGGGAGTTCGGAAGAATATAAAATATATCAAGGCCATTATTGATCATGACAGAAAAATAATGGATAATCTGTCTGCAAAGAAAAAAAAGCTTGAGAAGGAGATAGAATTATTAAATAAAGATAGATCTACCATTGAGATATTAAAAGAAGCCGAGAAGAAAAGCGCGGCATTACTGGAAAAGGATATTGAAAGAAAATTTCTTTTGCTAATGAAGACACATAAAGAGAAGGAGTTTTATGAAAAAGCCGTTATGGAACTAAAGGAAGCCTCCCATGACCTTAGCCAAAAAATTATAGGCCTGGAAAAAGAAGAAGAAAAAGCATTACTAAAAACATTTGATATAATGAAGGGTAAACTGCCTATGCCGCTAAGGGGAAAAATAATTAACGGTTCCGCGCTTTCTAAACATGAGCCATTTATGCATAGAAAGGGAATATATATTAAAGGAAGATTTGGAGATAAGATTCAATCAGTGTTTCCCGGTAAGGTTGTATTTTCAGGGTGGTTTAAAGGCTATGGCCAGATGATTATTATTAATCATGGGGCAAGGTATTTTACCATGTTCGCCCATCTTGAGGAGAGAAAAAAGGAGGCAGGAGAAATGGTTTCAGGAGGAGAAATAGTGGGGAATGCAGGAGACACGGGACTGAGTCTTGAGGCCAGCATGTATTTCGAGATAAGAAGGGGGGGGTTTAACCTTGACCCCAGGAAATGGCTCAAAATAAATTAAAAGTTTCTATAATTATACATCTACATCCACTGTTTATTTTTAACGAACAACCTGCCCCGATTAGTATCGGAAAAAGGCAGTCAGACTAAACAACCTGATTATTTACGAGACAATAGATTTTAAAAAAAAGGGGGAGAATGAGAATGGTAAAACCAAAACATAATTATTTTTTCTTAAAGGCAGCCATTGTTGGATCTATAGCCATTGCACTAATAATTTATGGAAATTATGGCGCCTTTGCAGATACAAAAGAGATGTATAAAAACATTGAGGTCTTTAGCGAGGTTTTGGGAAAGATAGAAAAAAACTATGTTAATGATGTAGACAGAGAAAAACTCATACATGGTGCTATCAAGGGAATGGTAAAGGCATTAGATCCCCACTCATCTTTTATGGAACCAGAGGGATATAAGGAGATGATGATAGAGACAAAAGGGAGTTTTTCCGGTGTAGGCATTGAAATAACTGTCCGGGACGATATTCTTACAGTAGTATCTCCCATAGAGGGAACTCCTGCATTTAAGGCAGGCGTAAAAGCAGGTGACCAGATTATTATGGTTGAAGATAAGCTGACAAGGGATTTGGTGATTATGGAGGCAGTAAAACTTATCAGGGGGAAAAAGGGTACCAAGGTTAAGCTCACTATTAGGAGGAAGGGCGTTGAAAAACCCATTGATTTCTTAATAACAAGAGATGTGATACCAATAAAAAGTGTCCGCTCATTACTTTTTCCTTCTGAAATTGGCTACATAAGGATTTCGACTTTCCAGAGCAAAACCAACAAGGAGCTTTCAAAGGCGTTAAAAGATCTTGTTGAGGAAAAAGAATTAAAGGGCCTCATTTTAGATTTAAGGAATAATCCCGGAGGCCTTCTCTCTCAGGCAATAAAGGTTGCAGACGAATTTCTCGACTCAGGGGCGATCGTCAGCATTAAGGGTCGTAATGAGCAGGAAGAAAAAAGTTTTGCCCACAAGAACAAAAACAATATAAATTATCCTATGATAGTGTTGGTTAATGGTGGAAGTGCCAGCGCTTCAGAAATAGTGGCCGGCGCATTGCAGGATAACAAGAAAGCCCTCGTATTAGGCACAAAAACCTTTGGCAAGGGTTCTGTGCAGGCAATCTTTACCCTTTCAGATGGTTCAGGTTTGCGCCTTACTACTGCAATATACTATACGCCAAGCGGAAGATCCATACAGGCAAGCGGAATTGAGCCGGATATAAAGGTTGCCTTTATACCTCCAAATAAAAAAGACGAGGAGAAAAAACATCACATGCTCCGGGAAAGTGATCTGGAGGGCCATATAGAAAAAGAAGGATCTGATGGAAAAACAGAGAAAAAAAAGGAGGAAACAAGTGATCCATCACCAGATGAGAAAACTGAGGCACAAAAGCGAATTGACAGCGACAATCAACTCCGGAGCGCATTACAGATCCTACAGTCATGGAACCTTTTTTCAAAGATATATGGACTGGAGGAAAAATAATGGGCACAAGATAGTTTTCTGATGATCAAATCTATACACAAGAAAAAAGGGAAACACGATATTGCCCTTATCGGTCTCAGTTTAATAGTAGTAATAGTGGCAATATCAATGTCCTACCTTTATTTTTCAGGCAAAAAAAAGCCTTTATTGCCGTTTGAAGAGGTTTATCCCCCCTCAAAGCAACTTCATAGAGATATATCCACTATAGACATGGCTATTTCAAGTGAATTATACAAAATAGCTGTTTCTCAAGAAAATATACTTTTTTTGTCGGTTATACCGATGCGAAAGGACGGATATAGTTGGGAATTCAGCAGCATAGCAGCCACGGTTTCTCATAAATACTCTGCTTCACAGATAGGGATGGAAATTAAGGAGACGATTAGTAGCCTAAAGGCTCCGGTGCAAGTGAATATATATGATGAATCAGAAAAGGTGACCGTCTGCAATATTTTTTGGAAGGGCTTCCATACCCATATGTTAAAAATAGCCTTAGATGACTATAAGGCCGTAGGCTCTCTGTCCCACCCAAGAATAAGCATTATAATAGATGACCTGGGCTATAAAAAACCTATTGCAAACGAGCTGATAAAGCTTGATTTAGCCCTTACCTTTTCCATATTACCCTTTACCCCATATA
>CBFDCD010000141.1:0-5393 GCA_965603225.1 uncultured bacterium | reverse complement strand
GAGCACCGGACTCCAAATCCGGGTGATGGGGGTTCGAATCCCTCCTGGCCTGCCATTTTTTAATAAATCAAAAAATATAATAATTTTATTAACTACTTAGGCGGGTGGAATAAGCGTAAGGCTAAGAGGGCCAAATTATCTGTGATTATATGCCTTTTTCAAATCAGATAGACAAGCAGCTACTAACTTTTAGTTATTTAGTAAATATTCTGATTGGCTTTTTTGTAGAGCGTTTTTTGTTATTTGTTTTTTCTTAAATGGATTTTGTGACATTCGATGAAAACGAATGAAATGAATTTAAAATTTAGGCGGAGTTGGTTTCGATATTCAGGTGGCAAATCTTAAATTCCTATAAATTAGGTATGACTTGCTGAAATGGTTTATAAAAATCTAAGTGGATTATGAAAAAAACAAAAATTAGCAGAAAAAAAAATAATAATAAGAAAAAAATTTCACAATCAACTGCAAGTAGTCAAAAACAGGTAAGGGTGAAGAAGGATACGGCCCCAGAAAAGGTAAACAGACAAACAGGGCCGGCAAAAAAAGATGTCCATAAGAAAATAGAGAACGGAACATCCGGGCCAAGTAAATATTTTTCCATAGTACGTCAATTTTTAGTTGATTCCAAAATGGAACTTAAAAAGGTAACATGGCCAACGAAAAAAGAGCTTTTATCTGTAACGGCAGTAGTTATAGTTTTAGTATTTTTTATTGCATTCTTTTTAGGGTTAGTTGATTTTGGTCTGGTAAAGATTATAAAGAATATAGTTGGATAAATAATCGACGGAAATAAGGTGCTTATGTGGAATTAAAATGGTATATAGTTCATACGTATTCTGGATTTGAGAACAGGGTAAAATTAGCCTTAGAAGAGAAAATAAAATCTTTGGGAAAAGAGGTGTTTTTTGGGGAAATAGTAGTGCCTACTGAAAAGGTAGTAGAATTAGTTAAGGGAAAGAAAAAGACATCTTCCCGGAAATTTTACCCTGGTTACATAATGATACAAATGGCGTTGACTGATGAAACATGGCATCTTGTCCAAGACACTGATAAGACAACTGGTTTTTTAGGTGGGAAGACTAAACCTGTTCCAATATCTGAGAATGAGGCCAAAGGAGTACTGAGCAGGATGAAGGATGGGGAAGAGAAACCTAAACCGAAATTTTACTTCGAGGAAGGTGATGAGGTTAGGGTTATTGATGGCCCATTTAGCGGTTTTAATGGACTTGTGGAAGAGGTAAAACCAGATAAAAGTAAGCTCAGGATTTTAATAAGTATTTTTGGGCGTTCAACACCAGTTGAGCTTGATTTTGTTCAGGTTACAAAAATATAGCGGAAATTAAGGATTATATTGTTTTTTATAAGTATCTACGCTTTTTAGAGTGGTTTGATTATCTTCAACGCAAACTATTTATTTAAAAGGAAAATGGCATGGCAAAAAAGGTTAGTGCAACGATTAAATTACAGGTAAGGGCAGGGCAGGCAAATCCTTCGCCACCGGTTGGCCCGGCATTGGGGCAACATGGCGTAAATATTATGGAGTTCTGTAAAGCCTTTAATGCGAGGACTCAGGATAAAGAAGGTATGATTATTCCAGTTATCGTAACTGTTTATGTAGATAAATCCTTTTCTTTTATAACGAAAACTCCACCGGCGTCTGTTTTACTTAAGCAGGCAGCAAATATAGCCAAGGGCTCTCCTGATCCAAAGAGAGAAAAAATTGGGTCTGTGACGCGAATACAGGTGCAGGAAATTGCCAAGCAGAAATATGAAGATCTGAGTGCAATAGATTTGCCTGGTGCCTTAAAGATTATTGAAGGAACTGCCAGGAGTATGGGAATAGTCGTAAAGGATTGATTGAATAATTAAATTTCAGGGAAGTGATATTATGTCTAAGAGAGGGCAGAAATATATAGAGAAGTATGAAGAAATTGATAACTCCAAAAAGTACAACTTTGAGGAGGCTGTCAAGTTAGCTTTAAGCACTTCATATGTAAATTTTGATGCATCTGTGGATGTAGCAATCAGGTTAGGTGTTGATCCAAGACATGCTGATCAAATGGTAAGGGGAGCAGCATCCCTTCCTCATGGAATAGGCAAAGATGTCAGGGTAGTTGTCTTTGCTAAGGGGGAAAAAGAAAAGGAGGCAATGGAGGCAGGAGCAGACCTTGTTGGCGCTGAGGATCTTGCAGAGAAGATACAGGGCGGGTGGCTTGAATTTGACAAAACGGTTGCTACACCGGATATGATGGGGGTAGCAGGTAAATTGGGGCGTATTTTAGGACCCCGGGGGATGATGCCAAATGCAAAGCTTGGCACTGTGACTTTTGATGTGGCCAAGGCCGTAGCTGAATTGAAGGCAGGTAAAATCGATTTTAAGGTAGAAAAGGCGGGCATAGTACAGACATCGGTTGGAAGAGTATCTTTTGGAGAGGAAAAAATCCTTCAAAATATTAAATATTTTTTAGACATAATCTTAAAGTTAAAGCCGGCGTCCAGCAAGGGAACATATATAAAAAGTATTTCTATATCTACTGCTATGGGCCCTGGCATTAGAGTGGATACTACATATGTAAGGGATTTAGTAAAATAGATTACACGTATTTATAACAATATATTGGGATTTAATTTTATCTATATTTTTTAGCATTTAGAATTAATTCAGCACCAAAAGAAGAAGGGAGGTGGTTTTTTGTCCTTAGATAGGGAGAAAAAAAAAGAGATTGTAGAAGACCTTAGAAAAGCACTCGACGGCTCTGAGGGAACCTTTCTTGTTAATTACCAGGGATTAGATGTTGAAACTTTGGCAAAACTGAGACACCAGCTAAAAGAAGCTGCTATTGATTTCAGGGTTGCGAAAAATAGATTGCTTATAATTGCATCTGAGAAGACAGACACTGCTGCCTTAAAGGATTATATGAGTGGGCCCTGCGCATTGACTGTGACGTATGATGATGTAGTTATGCCTGCTAAAATTTTAACAAAATTTAGCGAAGAAAATGAAGCGTTAGAGATAAAAGTTGGTCAGATAGACGGTAAAATTATTGACCTATCTGGCATTAAAAGGCTGGCAGAGCTTCCTTCAAGGGATGTTTTGCTGTCAAAGCTTCTCTTTTCTCTTTCAGGCGTGGCAACTAACTTTGTTAGGGTATTATCTGAGGTCCCCAGGAGCTTATTAAATGTTTTAGGGGCAATTAAGGAACAAAAAGAATAAATTATCAATCAATAATTACGCCTTTCCTGATGAAACAGTATAGGTTAGTAAAAGATAAATTCTAAGAAGGAGGATTTTTATAAACATGGCAACTAATATAAGTAAAGAGGATGTAATTGAATTTATTTCAGGCATGACAGTCTTGGAACTTTCCGACTTAGTTAAAGAGCTTGAAGAAAAATTTGGCGTTTCCGCTGCTGCACCGGTAGCTATGGCTCCGTCTGCTGCTCCTGGGCAAGGGCCACAGACAGAGGAAGCCGAAAAGACAGAGTTTGACGTGGTGTTGACAGGGATTGGAGACAAGAAAATTCAAGTAATCAAGGTTGTCCGTTCAGTAACAAACCTGGGATTGAAAGAGGCCAAGGAGTTAGTAGACAATGTGCCTAATAATGTAAAAGAGGCTATCGCAAAAGAGGATGCGGAAAACATTAAGGCACAGCTTGAAGAGGTAGGTGCAATAGTTGATATAAAATAAGCCGTATCTTTTTATTAGGCGGAATTTATGTTGAGGACGCCTTTTGTATTTTATTTGAGATATATTAATTTGCAGATTGTTAGGTTTGATTTTTACAGAATTATCTGAATATTTTTAGTGGAAGATTAGTTTAATTTTAGCCCTTCAAAGTGCTATGTCCTTATACCTGAGGATAGGCGTGAGAAGGAAATGTTAAAAACTGGTCTATCAGACAGACCAGTTTAATAGGGTTTAAGGGGAGCGCAAAGCGTGAATAACGTAAATAATAGCGGTCATTATCCAAGAAAAAAATTTGGGAAGATAAAAACCATTCTTGATATACCCGATCTGATAGATGTGCAAAGAAAGTCATATGAGCGTTTTTTGCAAATGGATGTATCGCCTCAAGAGCGCAAAGAAATTGGACTTCAGGGGGCATTCAAGACTATTTTTCCAATTAATGATTTAAACAAGACTTCCTCCCTGGAGTTTGTAAAGTATCTCTTTGAAGGCATAAAACATGAAGAAGAAGAATGTCTGAGAAAGGGACTGACTTATGAAGCACCGGTTAAGATAGTAGTTCAATTTCTTGTTTTTGATTTAGACGAAGTTAGTGGCGGTAGAAGCATAAGAGATATTAAAGAGCAGGAAATATATTTCGGTACTATGCCAATGATGACTGAAAGGGGTACGTTTATCATTAATGGCGTGGAAAGGGTTGTTGTTAGTCAGCTTCACAGATCTCCAGGTGTCTTTTTTGATAATGATAAGGGCAAGGCAAGCCCAAGCGGCAAGCCGTTTTATTCTGCCAGGATTATACCGTTGAGAGGTTCCTGGATTGACCTCGAATTTGATTCTAAGGATATCCTTTCCGTTAGAATAGACAGAAGAAGAAAGTTCCCGGCGACCATTCTCCTGAAGGCCGTTGGTTATTCGGAAGAAGAGATCTTGCGGCATTTTTACAAAACAGAAAAAATACTGGTTGGGCAAAAATCTCTTGGATGTGTTTTGGATGGAAATAGTCAATATGGCCAAAAAATCACTGAGGATATAATCAATCCGGAAAGCGGGGAGGTCTTGATCCGAAAGGGCGATAAATTCACAAAAAAGTTGTTCAAAAAAATCGTCAGTGAAGGCCTAAAGGATATACCGGTTAGCCCGGAATATTTAGAGGGAAGGATAGCCGCCAATGATGTTGTTAACTCAGAAACAGGAGAAGTGTTGGTAAAAGCAAACCAGGCTTTTTCGCTGGAGAGTATAGAACTGATCCAGGAGAAGGGTGTTAATGAGGTTGAATTATTAATCTTAGATTCATCAGGGGCCAGCGCATCCATAAGAAACACTATGCTTCTCGACAAGGTTATAACAACTAATGATGCTATTCTCGATATTTACCGAAAATTACGGCCAACAAGCCCAGCAACACTGGAGATGGCAGAAGGTTATTTTAAAACACTTTTTTTTAATCATTCATCCTACAATCTTTCAGATGTAGGTCGCTTTAAGATGAATAGCAGGCTCAACCAAGATGTCGATTTGGATATATGTACCCTCAGGAAAGAGGACATAATGGAGACAATCAAGGAGTTGGTGAGGCTGAATATCAACGAGGGCCCAGTTGACGATATTGACGATTTAAAGAATAGAAGGGTTAGGTCTGCCGGTGAATTACTGGAAGAGGGTTATAGGATAGGGTTGATTAGAATGCAAAGGGCAATTAAAGAG
>CBFDCD010000140.1:0-5471 GCA_965603225.1 uncultured bacterium | reverse complement strand
TTTGAAAAAAGGGCGTCAAAACTAAGAGACACCCTTTTTTCATGGAGGTTAGCTGGCTATTTTATTAAGCAATTGCCACTCTTTTGCTAATTCTTTCAATGGCTTAACAATCTTTTTTAATGCCATCTTTCTATCTATTCCTCTTGGTGCAATTGAAGATTGGGCATATTCATGATATTTTGCCGGCTCGTCCGCCAGGAGGTAAAATACCCTTAGGTCATCAAGACCTGTTAATACAGCATTGGGTAATTTTGATTGTACCTCTGAGAGACGTTTTTTGGCCAACTCTGCCATTTCATCCCAGTCTCCAAAATTCATGGCCCCTGTCGGGCAGGTTTTAACACATGCAGGGAGAAGCCCGTTGTGGACTCGCTCCACACACATAGTGCATTTTGCTATATAGCCGGTTCCCAGCTGAGCCCTCGGTATGTCGTAAGGACAAGCTTCTCTTACTTCATCACTGCTTTCCTTTTTAAGCTTTTCAGTATAGAGAACCGCACCTGTAAGCTCATCAACAATAATAGAGCCTGGATCTTCTGTTGCTTCCTTGCAAGGTGGTTCTATACAATGACGACATTGGTCCGGAAAAAAATACCAGACCGGCCTGTCATTATCTCCCATTTCTTCGGAAAAGCGCACCAGTTTATAGGTGTAAAACGAGAGATCCTTTGGGTTCTGGAAACTTCCCCAGTTTTCAGTCTTGGTGGCTGGTAGTTGATTCCATTGCTTGCAGGCAATCTGACATCCCCTGCATCCAGTTCACACTGTAGTATCAATAAAAAAAGCCTTTCCTTCCATCAGATCACCTCCTTTATATCTTTCTCACATTAACCATAAATGCCTTTGTCTCCGGAATCCTGGTGTTTGGATCGCCGGCAGATGGTGTCAACAGGTTAGCAGAATCCCCGCCGTCCTTTGGATGAACCCATCCATAATGCCATGGCAGGCCCACCTGATGTATCACATTACCCTGAATTCTAAAGGGTTTAAAACGATGGGTTACAAGGGCAATGGCTTTGACCTCCCCCCTTGCAGATAGAACCATGACCTTCTCGCCATTTTTTATTCTCCTCAGTTTTGCAAGCTCATTGCTCATTTCAACGAAAAGCTGAGGTTGCGTTTCAAGGAGCCAAGGTTGCCATCTCGTCATAACGCCGGTCTGCCAATGTTCACTTACACGGTAGGTAGTGCCGACAAAGGGATATCTTGGATCGCATGTTAAGTGTGTATCCATGTCAGTTTGGTATTTTGGCATTGTAGGATTAGAAAGTTGACTGGAAAAGAGATTTTTCTCAACAGGACATTCGAGTGGCTCGTAGTGTTCGGGTAATGGACCATCAGCCCTGCCTGGTCCAAATATACGGGCATATCCCTCTGGTTTCATTATAAACGGATACTTGGTCTTTGGATTTGACGTGCCATCAGGATTTAACATTGGTGGCCACCCGCCATCCGGAACGTCACCAACCCATTTTGAACCATTCCACTGTATGACAGGATTTTTCTTATCCCATGGTTTTCCATATTTATCTACGGATGCCCTGTTGTAGATAATGCGCCTATTCACAGGCCAGCACCATGACCATTCGAGGTTCAAGCCGATACCAGATTTTTCCTTTTTCCGCCTGGCAGCCATATTCCCCTTATTGGTATACGAATTACAGTAAAGCCAGTTTCCGCTACTCGTTGAACCGTCAGCCTGGAGATAGGCAAAGCTTGGTACAAGGTCACCCTTTTTAAAAGATTTACCTTTAACAGTAATATCCTTCAAGAAATAGCCGTTTATTTCCCTGGCCATCTTGTGGGCATCGAACTTATCATGGGTTGTGTAATCCCATTTCAGATTAAGAATTGGTTCCGGAAAAACAGCATTTTTGTCCTTACGGTACAGGTATCTTACCTTTTTAAAAAGTTCCGTCATAATTTCACCGTCTGGCATGGCATCTCCAGGCGCTTCAGTTGCTTTATATCTCCACTGCATCCAGCGCCCGCTGTTTGTAATTGAACCCTCTTTCTCCACTGACACGGCACAGGGCAGCATAAAGACCTCTGTTTTAATCTTTTTCGGGTCCATGCCAGGTCCTTTCCAAAAAGATCCTGTCTCATTATCAAAGATGTTAACATTCACAAGCCAATCCAGTTTTGCTAATGCCTGTCTTGTCTTATTTGCATTGGCGCCTGAACATGCAGGATTTTGACCCCATGCAAAAAAGCCTGAAAACGATCCCTTATACATCTCATCGAACAGGTCTAACCATGAATAGGCCTTTCCGTCATCCAGCTTAGGGAGCCAGTTGTATCCAAAATCATTGGCCTCTGTCGCTTTATCTCCAAAAAAAGACTTTAACATGCTTACAGAGTATTTTGGATAATTTCCCCACCAGTTTGCACTCAGTGGATCATTTGTTTTTGGTGTGTATTTGTTATTATAGGCAGCTAAACTTTTCAGAGAGGCTTTAGGGGTTTTTAGATACCCCGGCCATATATGATAAAGAATGCAGTGGTCAGTTGAGCCCTGAACGTTTGATTCCCCTCTGAGGGCATTTACACCACCGCCTGCTACTCCCATATTGCCTAATAACAGCTGGATTATTGCCATGGCTCGAATATTCTGAACACCAACGGTATGTTGCGTCCATCCCATGGCATACATTATAGTGCCGGCCTTTCCCTTCTGACCGGTAGAAGAATACATTTCGTATACCCTGACAAGATCCTCTTTAGGGGTTCCAGTTGTATCTGATACCGTTTCAAGGTCATACCTGCTGAAGTGTTTTTTCAAGAGTTGAAATACGCATCGAGGATTTTCTAAAGTTTTGTCTTTTTTTGGATTCCCTTCATTATCTCTTTCAAAGGCCCATGTACTCTTATCATACGTGCCTTTTTTTGGATCATACCCAGAGAAAAGGCCATCCTTGAACCAATATTTTTCATTTAGAATAAATGCTGCATTTGTATATTCTGCAATATATTCCTTGAAGTACTTAAAATTTTCTATAATATGCTTTATCATACCGCCTAAGAAAGCAATATCAGTGCCGGATCTCAAAGGGGTATAAAAGTCAGCCTTTGAAGAGGTACGGGTAAATTTGGGGTCAACGCTTATCAGCTTGCCGCCATTCCTCATTGCCTCGGTAACCCATTTAAATGAGATTGGGTGGTTTTCCGCAGCATTGGAGCCCATTATTAGAATACAATCACTATTTTTGATATCTATCCAGTGATTTGTCATTGCGCCACGTCCGAACGACTCTGCCAGAGCCGCAACAGTTGCGCTGTGTCAGATACGTGCCTGGTGTTCAATATAGACAAGCCCCATTGCCCTCATCATTGCCTGTATAGCCCAGCACTCCTCATTATCCAGGGCTGCGCTGCCAATATGGGCAATACCGTTTGTACGGTTTACTATTTGTCCTTTGCTGTTTTTATAGGTGAAAGTCGCATCCCTTGTGTGCTTAATATTTAAGGCTATCTTATAAAGGGCCCAATCCCAGGAAACCTTTTGCCAGGATGAACTGTTAGGTTTGCGATAAAGGGGTGTGGTTAAACGGTTTTTGTTGTTTACAAGCTGGCTTAGGGCTGCGCCCTTGGAACAAAGGCTACCTTCGTTTATTGGGTGTTCAGGATCACCCTCTGTGTTAATAACCCTGCTATCTGCACCTTTACTGGTATGAACAATAATTCCGCAACCCACCGCACAATATGGGCATATTGTAGTGGACTCTTTTGCATACCTGATTCTTGATGTCTTGGCATGGGCCTTGACTGGTGTTAAATCCATACCTAAGCCAAACGCCATAACGCCTGCAGCAGTTCCTGCAGAAATTGTAAAAAAATCTCGCCTGTTAATCTTCATAAGCCCCTCCTTTCTCCCACCAAATGGTGGATTTATAAGTTGCATTTATGCCACTAAACATAGAAGTATACCTATTGATTTAGAAATTCACGCTTATTAGTACAAATCTTAAGACTTTTCTGTATTATTTTTTAGTAAATAGGAGCAAATTTGATGCCATAAATTATCAAGATAATAAAAATAAAATTAATATGATATATCAACAAGATACGCAAAAAACAAAAAAATAATAGAAATAATTAAAGAAGGGTGATTTATTGCAGAACTGCAAAGGTTGTGATTTATATTGCTTAATTTACCTTTCTAATTAAGCAGTTATATGTTGAGTGATAAAATAAAACAATTTTGCATTATTGCACAAATTCGTTGGGTTCACAATGGAATAATAAAAATTGCATTAGCACAACCACAAGGTCACGAAGACACCAAGACTCTAATTTAAATACATAAATCAGATATTGAATCTTATGTTTAAAATATCTCCATCCTGAACTATATAATCCTTTCCCTCCAGACGGAATAAACCCTTTTCACGAACAGCCTTCTCAGAGCCGTATTCTATAAGATTGCCGTAAGAAAAGCATTCCGCCCGTATAAATCCGCGAGAAAGATCTGTATGGATTGTTCCGGCAGCCTCTACTGCAGTTTGTCCCTTATGAATATTCCATGCCCTTACCTCATCAGAACCAACTGTAAAAAAGCTTATATATCCAACAATATCATATGCAAACTTTGTTAGCCGATTTCTCGCAGACTCATCAATGCCCATGTCCTCCATAAACATTTTTGCCTCATCATCATCAAGCCGGGATAATTCCATTTCAAAATTACCTGTAAATTCAATAGATTCATACTTTTTCTTAATCTCTGTTAATAGATCTTCATTTCTTCCGAAATTCTTTTCTCCTGAATTAAGAACTATCATGATTGGTTTTTTTGTAAGGAATTGAAATCCTCTGATGAACTTTTCTTCGTAATCACTCAACTGTATACCCCTAATTGACTGATTGTCGTTTAACTGCTCGGCAATTTTTCGCAAGGTTTTTTCTTCTAATTGAAGTTCGTTTGTTTTCTGGCCGCGCTTATAGCTTAACTCTATGCGCTCTAATCGATTTTCCGTGATAATAAGGTCGGAAAGCAATAACTCATCATTTATTTGATTAATATCATTCAATGAATCAGGCTCTCCCATTAAATTATCCTGGAAATTACGCACCACAAGGGCAAGGGCATCTGTATTTTTTATCATAGTCATTGAAGCGCTTGAGAAGATATCCGATCTTTCAGACTCTTTTGCCGGTAAAACAAAATCAATAAATTCAATAGTGGCATAGACAGTCTTCTTCGGTTTATACATTGATGAAAGACGGGTGACCCTTTCATCAATAACATTGACAATCGCCATGTTCGGCTCCGCCTTTTTGCTGGCATATTCTGTAACCTCTGCCTCTGATTTGGTTAATGCATTAAAAATAGTTGTCTTTCCAGAATTCGGCAAACCAATTAATCCTATTTTCATGAATACCTCCTTTTGAAAGTATTATTGTAACTATTCAGGTTTATTAGGTTGAAGACTGAAGGCTTAAAGTATTTCAACCAACTCGTAATGATTGAA
>CBFDCD010000139.1:0-5486 GCA_965603225.1 uncultured bacterium | reverse complement strand
AAAATAACAAACTCAAATGTTTTAATTGTCAAACAAATGTAAAGAAAAGTAAAGGGCTCTATATATGTTTAGGCCATCTTTCCCAAGGTTTTGGATATCCTGAGTCAGCCCTTATTATAATCACTGAGGACGAAATATATGGGAAAAAAATTGGTGGAGAAAGAAAGGCAAAACGTGACACTGTACATGCTATTCCCTGGACAGACCTGAGTCAATTGCAGGAAAATAACCTGGTAGTGCATCAGGATCACGGTATTGGGCGCTACAAAGGGCTTTCGAGAATGAAAATAGGGGAGAAGACAAGGGATTTCGTAATTATTGAGTATGTTGATAATGACCGGCTTTATATTCCTGCAGAACGGATAAATATTATCCAGAAATACGCAGGTCTGGAGGATGAGAATCCTCAATTGGACAGATTAGGAGGAAGGTTTTGGTCAATTGCCAAGAAAAAGGCCAAAAAATCAATAGAAAAAATAGCCAAGGAACTGCTCAAGATTTATGCCATGAGAAAGCTCCATAAGGGTTTTGTTTTTTCAAAACCAGATAACTATTACAGGGAGTTTGAGGCCACCTTTGACTATGAAGAGACCAGGGATCAGGCAAAGGCTATCGATGATGTTCTCTTAGATATGGAATCTGAGAGACCAATGGATCGTCTTATATGCGGTGATGTAGGCTTTGGAAAAACAGAGGTAGCGATACGGGCATCCTTTAAGGCCGTTATGGATGGTAAGCAAGTAGCAATACTTTCTCCAACCACTGTTTTAGCAGAGCAGCATTACCAGACATTTTCCAGGCGCTTTAGTTCTTACCCTGTGAAAATTAATGTCTTAAGCCGCTTTGTTCCTAAATCTATTCAAAAGAAAACAGTTGCTGAATTGACCCGTGGAAAAGTTGATATTATCATTGGCACGCACAGGCTATTATCTGATGATATTATATTTAAAGACCTTGGATTACTTATTATTGATGAGGAACAGCGCTTTGGTGTCAAGGCAAAAGAAAAGTTAAAGCAATACCGTAAATCAATAGATGTGCTTGCCATAACAGCAACACCTATCCCAAGGACCTTCCATATGACCTTAATGGGTGTGAGAGATCTTAGCATTATTCAAACTCCGCCTGCTGAAAGATTAGCAATTCAAACCTACATATCTAAATATGATGAGGATATAATATCACAAGCCATAGAAAGAGAATTAGAGAGGGGAGGGCAAATATTTTTTGTCCATAATCGGGTCCGGAATATAGATGTGATAGCAGCTAATTTAGCTACGTTAGCCCCAAGGGCAAAAATTGATATTGCCCATGGACAAATGAGAGAAAAGGAACTTGAGGGTGCGATGATACGGTTTTTGAACAAAGAGACTGATATCCTCGTATGTACTACCATAATAGACTCAGGACTTGATATTTCCTCAGCCAACACTATAATTATTAACCAGGTGGATCGCTTTGGTCTGTCTGAAATTTACCAGCTCAGGGGTAGGGTGGGAAGATCTGACACTAAGGCCTATGCCTATCTTTTGATTTCAGAAAACTCTAAAATAACGAATGAAGCTCAAAAGAGGCTAAAGGTTTTAATGGATTTTTCGCAATTAGGTTCAGGCGTCAACATTGCCCTGAATGATCTAAGGATAAGAGGAGGAGGAAACATACTTGGCTTTTCTCAGTCAGGCCATATTAAGACTATTGGGTACGAGCTTTATCTAAAGCTTATAGAAAAGACTATGGCGGAGCTTAAGGGAGAGGTTTTTCAGGAGGAAATTTTCCCTGAGATAAATATTGATTTACCAGTCTCTTTACCCCACGATTATATAGTGGAGAGTGATGTCAGACTTGATATATATAGGCGATTGTCTTCCACTAAGGACGAAGGAGAAATAGCAGATATGGAAAGGGAGATTAAGGATAGATTTGGTTCTTTGCCAAAGGAGGCATTGAATCTTATCTCTGTGATCAAGGTAAGTCTCGGTCTTAAAAAAATCCGCTCGGAAAGATTAGACATTAATGATGGCTCAATGGTTTTTTCCTTTTCTAAAGACACACCCCTGTCAACTGAAAGATTGGCCAAATTAGTGACTGATCATCCGGATAATTTCAGTTTTTTGTCGGACCAGAAACTAAAGGTTATTATTAAAAAAAATACACATATTGACGGCCTTAAAGAGGCAGAAAATATAATTACCGGATTAAAAAATTATGCTTTCAGCTATTGTGACTACTCAAGTAGTCAGGTTGAAGCTGTTTAGACTGAAGGCTGAATGGGTCCAAAAAGCATGATTGACGTACTGTGCTGGAAAAAGAGCAGATTCAATCACCAAACATGGCTTCCCCGTAAACGGGATCTTCGACAGAACGAGACGTATTCCCGTTTTTCCTAATCCCGCCTTTGGCGGGACCTTCAGCCTTCAACCTAAATACCTCCTGAGAAACTCAAGTTAAAATTAGCAATTAGCAATTAAAAATTAGCCCGATAAATCGGGATTAAAATAGTCATTTATAAAACGTAACAAACTCGTAAAAAGTCTTTTGCGAGCGATTTTGGCCGCTTTTGGAAATTTAGCGAAGTATTTCATGAATCCCAAAATGGGCAGCATGAGTGAGTAAAAGGACTTTTTACGGGACCATCAAACTTAACTGGTTCTTTCATATATAACCCTGGAGCGAAGCGTCGGGTCATTTGCTGAGTAGTTACCAGTTATTAACAAATGGTAATCCTTTCATCTCTTTCCTATATTCTGTAGAAATGTATGAAAAACTATGCTATAATGAAAAATTAAAATTAACATTAAAACGTTACGGGGGAGTCCGTGGAACAGCTTAAATTGTTTGATCATGAAATGCCATCCAAACGTATAAAATCCAACTCCACGGAAAAGCTGTAAGAAGGAAGGAAAAAGACACGGAAGGAATTTCACAGTAGAGAGGAGTATTATCAGTCTTAAGAATGGGAGGGTAGTAGGCGCTTCATCTTGTATAGGGCTAAAGGTAGATGCGATAGATGTGGCACAAAAGGTGCTTTGCAGGTTCATCACATCACCTATGATCGCCTTTACAACGAAAAGCCGGAAGATTTGGAGTATGTGTCATAAAAAGGCTGGTAAGCAGCGCGAGCATAAGAATTGGTACAAGAGCGCATTAAATACCTGCTTGGACAAGAAATACGGTGAAGGGTGCGATTATTTTGAAGGCTGTGAGGAAGAGTTCGAAACTTGGTTGGAGTCTAAAGGCGACGATTACTGATATCGAAAAAAGGTTTAAACAACAGCTCCACACGGACGGCGGATAAGCTGGGGCATTGGGGGGTATGCAGCAAGCCAATCTGTTCTACCTTTAATCATAATTTGGGTATCTCTCCACCGCTGGTGAGCTTTTCACTACCAATCATTTCCCGCACGTCAGGAAATAGCAATGAATCCCAAAGTGGGCATCATGAGTGAGCGAAAGGACTTTTTACGGGACCATCAATATTAACATGATAAAATACGTTAAATTTGAATTTATTTATCTTGTTATTTTCCTTTATGTATGTGCCTGTGTTCCTGATATATTTACGAACAGCGACACTGTGATAAAGGTAGGAGATAGATCAGTTACTACTGAGGATTTGGAGAGAATAGTAAACATTATCTCATTTGAAAACGGGGTTCCTGATAAAACTGTATGGGCCTCAATAAATAGCCTTATAGATAGAATTGTAGAAGATTCTCTTATCCTTGAATATGGAAAGGATATGGGGATTACCTTGAGTGAAATTGAATTACAACGTGCAATTAAAGTTATTTCAAGAGATTACCCGCTCAACAGTTTCAAGGAAACACTGATATCAAAATGTATAGATTACAATGAATGGGTTGAAAGGTTAAAAGAGCAAAAACTCCTTAAGAAGATCATAGAAAAGAAGACTGAGATACTGCCGCCTATTTCTCATCTCTCAATCGCATCTTACTACAAGGAACACGCAATGGAGTTTAGGCATTCATTAAGGGCCAATGTGATTCAAGTATTATCTGAAACAAGGGAGGATGCTGAGGCTATAATGGCCCGTCTTAGAGCTGGAGAAAAACTAACTGATTTTGTTAAGCAAGAGTCTATTTACTCAACTCCACAGAATGATTATGGAATAAACTGGATAACTAAAGATATATTCCCGGCTCAACTCTCTGATATAATTTTTTCTCTTCCGATAGGTGAACTAAGCGATATTATTGAAACAACATATGGCTATCATATTATAAAAGTGTTACAAAGAGAACCTGAAGGCCAAAGGGGGATATTGGAGGTAAAGGATGAAATAGAAAAAATACTCCTCGAAAATGCAAGGGAAGAGCACTATCAAAAATGGTTAGAGGAATTAAAAAACAATTACCATATTAAAATAAATCACTCACTTTTAGATAAAATGATGCTTAACAATGAAAAAAATTAAAAACCTTTTTATATCGTATTTATGGATTGTATTAATTTTATTAATACCTTCTCATTTTTGTGCTGAAGTGACCGACAGAATTGTGGCAACAGTGAATGGAGACATCATCACACTCTATGAACTTAATGTATCAATCAAAAATTTAACCGGACTGCATGTTGGGGAATTAAAACAAAAAGATGAGGATAATTTCCATAAGGTTAGGCAGACAGTCCTGAACAGTATGATCAATGAGTTAATAGCGGAACAGCATATAAGTAAATTAGGCATAAGGGTGGCAGCAAAGGATGTGGAAGATGCAATTGAGAGAGTAAAAAGCGACAATAAGCTGACACAGGAAGATCTGATTTATAGCCTTAAAGCTGAGGGCGTTACATTGCAGGGCTATAAAGAAAGGATAAAAAAAGAAATTGAACAGGCCCGTTTAGTAAACTATGAGGTAAAATCTAAGATAGTTGTTACCGAAGCAGAGATGAAAGATTACTATAATAAGCACATTAAAAATTATATAGAGGAAGATAAGGTCCTCCTTGCAAGAATTTTTTTGTCGGTGAAAGACCCTGATGATAATGATGAAATTGCCAAAGTGAGGGCTTTAGGGCATGATATTATAAGAAAGCTGAAAGAGGGACACGATTTTTTTAACTTAGCTGGTAAATTCTCCCAGGGCCCTGCTGTTGCAGAGGGTGGTAGACTTGGTTGGATAAAAATGAAGAACTTAGAGTCTACATTGAAAAATAAGATAGATAAACTATCCCCAGGACAGCATGGCGATTTAGACCGCACTGTCTCTGGTTTTCAAATACTAAAGGTTTTAGAAGAAAAAAGAGGCAATGTAAGGCCCTTTAAAGATTTGAGGAGTGTAATACACTCAAAGCTGTTTAAGGAAAAAGTCGAAAAAAGATATGCCATATGGTTAAAAAAATTACGCGAGGAATCCTATATCAGGATTATATTTTGACCAAGTTTGGTAATCTCGCAAAAAGCTATTTTATGCCTTACATGGTAGCCTATTAACAACAAAGTCGACCTCATGAAAAAGTAATGACGT
>CBFDCD010000138.1:0-5550 GCA_965603225.1 uncultured bacterium | reverse complement strand
TAAATTTTGGCAGGCTAAATTCCTCGTTGATATCTTCCCATGCCACCTCTACAGGCATATCACACGTAACCTCGGATGTCTCACATCCAACTATATTAGTAAGCAGATGGGGCCCTTCAGGGATCTCTACAATGGCTGTAACATAGGGTACTTCATCTTTAAACGCCGGATGAAAGGCAACGTGATAGACCACAAAACTATAAACTCGCCCCCTGCCCTTAGACACAATCCATTCAGTTTCTGGTGAATAACACCTTGGACATAGAATTGAAGGGGGCCACCTTACATGTCCGCATTCTTTGCATCTTTGAAACCTAAGCTCATGATCCCTGCACCCATTCCAGAAAGGCCTTGTGTCACTGTTAGGTTTAGGTAAGGGTTTTTTGTATGCCATCTCAGGGCCTCCTTAATATGACAGTTGAATTGCTTTGGAAAACTCCCCCATTATCACTGCATAGCATTATCTCCGGTTCCTTCGTCTTTGTCTTTGGCCCAAGCTGCCTATCACCGCAGCGGTTCATCAACTGCATCACACCTTCTGTTAATGGTGTAAGTCCCATAAAATAGGCCTCGGATAAAAGCCCGCCAGAGGTATTTACCGGCAGGTCTCCTCCAGGTGCCGTCCTTCCTTCCTTGAACCAGTCACGTCCCTCTCCTGGGCCAAAAAAACCATAATCCTGCAGGCTAATCTCTACGGTATAGGTAAAACAGTCATATATCTGGCACGCATCAATATCATCAACAGATATGCCCGCCATAGTAAATGCTGTTTTCCCTGCCTCCTTTGCGCCAGTGGGGCCTTCCATGAAATCAGACTGATGTATATCTACAGACGGATTATGCTCCCCTACCCCCATTATATATACAGGTTTTTGCTTAAGATCCATGGCCCTTTCCGTAGAGGTAATAATATATGCCCTGCCGCCATCACTCACAGGGCATGCATCGTAAATCCTGAATGGCTCAATCAGCCACCTTGCATTATTATACTCTTCATAAGAAAGCAGTTTTTTATTCATCATGGCTATAGGATTAAGATTTGCCCATTTTCTCTGGTTGACAGCGATTTCCTTCCATGTCTTAGGGCCAGTATCAAAGACGTGCATTGCCCTTCTTGCTGCAAGGGCATAGTTTGCCACGAGACCAAACTCACCAAAAACTCCATTATCGTCTACCGGTTCACCATGGGTAGCCTCTTTTAAGAAGGCTCTTCCCCCTGTAAAGGCATTATCACCATAGGTAATTAATACATATTTGCAAAAACCGGCCTCAAGAAGGCTGATAGCATTTACAAGGTGACCTCTGGCGCAATTTGCCTCCTGACTAATGATTCGAGGCTGTATTCCAAGGTATTGGGCAATTAAATAGGGGGTTATCTCTGTATCATTTCCCAGCGGCTCAAAGTGCCTGTAGCACAAAAGGCCATCTACATCCTCTTTTTTCAGGCCCGCATCTTTTATGGCGTTAGCGCATGCCTCGACATGAAAGCTTAGGGCCGTGCGGTTCGGCACATTTCCCTGTGGAGTATAGCCTACGCCGGTTATTGAATATTTATCTCTCAATTGTTTTAATTCCATAGAATAACCATCTTTTTTTCAATTTTATGGGTTTACATAAAGGTGTGTTAGTATCAGTTTAATGAATAGTGGTAATCATTTTTTAACTCCATAACAGTTGAAAGACAGAAGGGCTTAACTTCTGCCCCTTTTTATTGAGCTGTTACGTATGTTACGAGGGCTTCTTCCCCAGTATGCTCCCTGCATGCAATTGTTTCCCTTTAAGAAATTCATTGGCATGCATCCTCTTTTTCCCTGGTACCTGAATCTCTTTTATGATCAATGATCCATCTCCGGTTTCTACTTCCAACCCCTCCCTATTGAAGCCTTTTATCCTGCCTGGCGTTGGAGTTGTTTTTATTTCGCCGGAAACAACAGAGCATTCAAACAGCTTCATCATTTCTCCATTATAATATGTGAAGGCACCTGGCCAGGGATCCAAGCCTCTGATCAATCCGCAGAGCTGTTCTGCCGTTCTGGACCAATCTATCATCCCCTGATCCTTTGTCAGTTTTGGGGCATACGTAGCCAGAGAATTATCCTGTGCCACCTCTTTAACTGTGCCGTTGGACAATCCTTGCAGTGTCTTGATAAGCAACTCAGGCGCTAAAGAGGCGAGTCTGTCATATAATCGAACGGCAGTTTCGCCTTCAAATATATCCACCTCTTGCTGTATAAACAGTGGACCTGTATCAAGGCCTTCGTCCATATGCATTGTGGTCAGGCCTGTCTTTTTTTCATTATTAATAATGGCCCATTGTATTGGGGCAGACCCCCTGTATTTTGGTAAAAGGGAGCCGTGGATATTTATACCTCCCCATTTGGGTAAGCTAAGAACTCTTTTAGGGACTATTTGCCCAAAGGCAATAACAACAAGAATGTCGGGTTTTAGCAAAAAAAGCCGGTCTAAGAATATATTATCCAGCCTCTCTGGTTGAAGGATGGGAAGACTGCATTTCTCTGCAATAAGTTTTACAGGCGAAGGAGTTAACCGCCTGCCCCTCCCTTTTGGCCTGTCCGGCTGGGTAACCACAGAGAGTATATCATATCCCTCGTAAATAAGCCCCTCCAATGCAGGAACAGCAAATTCAGGGGTACCAAAAAAAACTATTTTTGGACTCAATGGTAGTTCGGTAAGGTTGATTTGATTATCCATCTTGATTTTTTTTAACTAACTTTTCAATTTTTTTCCTGTAAATATTCCTCTTTAAATTACTAACATGATCAAGTATCAGCACTCCATTAAGGTGGTCTATTTCATGCTGTATACAGATAGCAGTTATGTCTTCTGCGTCAATATCAATCAAATTTCCATCTCTATTCAGGCCTTGCACCTTAATATATTTTTTGCGGGTTATCTTTCCCTGGAAATCCGGCACACTAAGACATCCCTCTTCATAAATTATCTTGTCTTCTCCTGAAACAATTACAGGATTAATCAATACAGTTAGATCTTTTGTCTTCTCTCTGTAGTTTATATCAAATACAATGATTCTTTTTGGTATTCCAACTTGATTTGCTGCCAGGCCAATGCCGGAATTATTATACATCACGTTTACCATACTATCTATAATACCCTGAATTTCCGAATCAATATCTTTAACTGGTTCAGCAATTTCCTTTAAAACAGGGTCTGGGTACACACATATATCCATTAGAAATTCCTTAATCTACAAATAAAAAAACATCCCTTAATTCTGATTAAATTTTCCCGGGCTCTTTATAATGCATCAACACAAGCACCAGCATAGACAATGTAACTATTTCCCATGTAAAAATCAAGTCAATGCAGATAAATATCAAGATAACGTTAAAGCAGCATCTAACTTAGTCAAACCTTAATAATTTGATTTACCAATAACGTAACTGAAATCTGAAATCAGAATATCGCAATGCAAATTTATTTCTCATCCCGGACTTTTATTTATGAATATGGGAGAAAATAATTCAAATATACTATGTTGCTGATTTATGCATTCACCACTATAAATGACTTCATTCTGCCGCCTTGGGCCTTGACAAATATATATCCTAAAACTATTCTGATATCTACTGTAAACGTTCACAGTGGTAAGTTCTGCCCTGCACAAGAACGGCGGATAAAAGGTTCAGCGGTTAAGTGGTACTTGATTCAAAATCCTGGTTATAAAAATCGCTCTATCAAGCTTTTACCACCTGATGCGCTTGGCAAAGAGGGTTAAGAAAATACTTCATTTTAAAGGACAAACTAAAATCGAATACAGTGAATTGTTAAAAAATGGGGCCCATGAATTCGGGGTCGAACTTTCCGGTACACAGCTATCACTTCTTCGTATCTTCCTTGAAGAGCTGTGGTCATGGAACAGGGTTGTAAACCTTTCAGGCATAACTGAAAAAAGAGAAATGGTGATAAAGCTGCTTCTTGACTCCCTGGTGGCCCTTCCTTATCTTCCTGCAGGCGGAACACTCCTTGATATAGGGTCCGGCGCCGGTGTGCCTGGTTTAATTATCAAGATAGCAAGACCAGAAATCCAGGTTCACCTCCTTGAATCAAGGGCAAAAAAGGTTAGCTTTGTAAGGAATGTGATTAGAAGGCTAAATCTCAAAGGTATATATGCATATAATGGCCGTGCAGAAAAAAACGTTGCGCTCCCCGGCTTATTTCCCCTTTACAATATTGTAACTGCCCGTGCCCTTGCATCTGTGAAAAAAACAATCAACATCTGTTCCCCGTATCTTGGACCGGGAAGTATTTTAGTGACCTTTAAAGGTCCGGGAATTGACAAAGAAATTGAAGAAAGCAGAAATTTAATGTCAAAATTGCATCTCACTGCAAACCATAAGATCAGCTACAAACTACCGGAAATTAATAGGATACGATACCTTCTTATACTTAATAAAGGAAATTTTTCATAGGGAGATGGCGTTATGGCTATTGTTACCAAGGAATTTAAGATAGAGACAACAGGTTTTAATGATATTCATGATATAAGCCCCATTGTGTCAAATTTTGTTCATGAGCTACCATTTTCAGAGGGCTCGGTTACTATATTTGTACCAGGTTCAACAGCCGGTGTGACGACCATTGAATTTGAAAGTGGGGTCATTGAAGATCTAAAAGATGCCTTTGAGAGGCTTATTCCTCAAACCATAGAATACAGGCATAATTTAAGATGGGGAGACGGAAATGGTTTCTCCCATGTTAGATCCGCCCTTTGCAAGGCATCCCTAACGATTCCCTTTATGGGCGGTAAGCTTGCCACAGGGACCTGGCAGCAGATAGTAATTATAGATTTTGACAACAGACAAAGGCATAGAAGATTGGTTTTTCAGGCGATGGGATAACAAAAAATTTTATCAATTTTCAGCCTGAAGATGAATACATATTTTATCAAAAAGCAGCTAAATTATATTCTACGTATTTAATTTTACTTGAGGCGGTATGTTATCAGCCCATGGGCCGTATCATAGGGAGAAACACTGATTTGAACCTTGTCTCCAATTATTACCTTTATTTTATTCTTCTTCATTCTGCCAGAGAGTACGCCTGTGATTTTCACTCCCTCATCACACTCCACTTCCATTGTTCCTCCCCCTAACATCCTTGTCACTACTCCCTCTAAACGTATCAAATCATCTCTGCTCAATTTATCCTCTTTTCCATTATAACTTAATTAATAAACTTCGGTTTTAGCTTCTATCATAATAAACTCTTTATGTCAACAGGCTCTCGCAAGTTAGGTACAATTCTATTATAATACAACAAAGTCTTCATATGATTTAGACTTACACAAGGAATGGAAATAGTAAAGACCATTGCCACTAAATCAGGTCACATGAATCTCCTTTTGACTGGCTGCAATACATAAAATCTTAGGGAATATGAGACATCCTTGATTGTTTATTACTATAGATTGTTCTTTTATGCTTCCTCAGCTAACCTTGAAAGCTCTCGAGTGAGCTATAGCGGAATTTTTAAACGCCCAACATTTTATAAATCACTTTTCAGAAAACG
>CBFDCD010000137.1:0-5609 GCA_965603225.1 uncultured bacterium | reverse complement strand
TTTTTTCGGTTTGAGGTAAATGAGAGAATTAGAAGTGACGGAAAGATACTGACACCTTTAGACCCTGAAGACGTCCGAGGTGTTGTTCGTCAGATGATAAATATGGGGGCTGAATCCATAGCTGTATGCCTTATAAATTCTTTTGAAAACCCCGTGCATGAACACATGATCAAAGAGGTTATTTTGAAAGAAGCTCCGGAGATGTCTATATCAATTTCCTATGAGGTATTACCCCAGATAAGAGAGTATGAGAGAACCAGCACAACGGCTACCAATGCATATGTTAAACCCTTAACCGGGAGATATTTATCCAGACTATCCGACAGATTAAAGTCTATTGGCTTTAAAGGAAGGCTTTTTATTATGCTGGCGAGCGGTGGCATCACATCAGTGGACACAGCCGTTGAGTTCCCTGTCAGGGTTATTGAATCTGGTCCGACAGCGGCAGTTATATCCGGACAGTATTATGGAAAGCAGTTTAATATACCGGAAATGTTTGTTTTTGACATGGGGGGCACAACTGCAAAGTCCTGCCTGATTCAAGGAGGAGTTGCCGGCGTAGTCCAGACCTTTGAGGTAGGAAGAGTTCAGAGATTTATGAAGGGCAGTGGACTCACTATCCAGGTTCCGGTAGTAGACTTGATGGAAATAGGTGCAGGCGGAGGAAGCATAGCAAAGGTGAGCAAGATTGGAACTCTTCAGGTTGGCCCTGAAAGTTCCGGCGCAGATCCAGGGCCTATTTGTTATGGCAAAGGTGGCGCTGAGCCTGCAGTCACTGATGCAGATCTTTTACTTGGTTATTTAGATGAGAATTACTTCCTTGGCGGAGAAATGAAACTCAACAAGGAGGCCGCTATGAGGGGCGTAGAGGAAAAGATTGCCGGGCCTCTTGGGGTGTCTCTCCCACAGGCGATATGGGGAATTCATGACCTTATTAATGAAACAATGGCAGGTGCCGCCAAGACGCATATCGCAGAAAAGGGGGGAAATCCAAAACTTGTAACCGTAATAGCCTTTGGAGGAGCTGGACCGGTGCATGCATATGGCCTTGCCAAGAAATTGGGGGCCCCCAGATTGCTTGTCCCGCCAATACCTGGGGTAGGCTCGGCCCTTGGATTTTTTACTGCACCGAGGGCGTTTGATGTATTGAGAAGCCATAAACAAAGCCTTAAGGATGCCCGGTTCCCTAAAATTGAGGCAATATTCCAGGAAATGGAGGCAGAAGCAGGTAAAGTCATGACAAAGGCAGGGGAGAAGGAAACCATTACATTTGAGAGGTCTCTCGACATGCGCTTTATAGGCCAAGGCTCAGAGACAAATGTTCCTATATCATCTAATGATTTTACCAAAATTACCAAGACAGAGGTAAGGGAACTGTTTGATGGAATATATAAAAATCTTTATGGCAGAACCTACCCCGAGTCCCCTGTAGAGGTAATAAATTATAAGGTTCGAGCAAGTCTTCCAGAGCACCCGCTGGAATTACCAAAGATAGAAAAAAAGGTGTCGTCCCTTAATGATACAATTAAAGGTACACGAAAGGCTTATTCAGCCATTGCCGGAGATTTTATCCCATACACCGTTTATGACCGTTATTTACTCTTCCCTGACGCCCAATTTCATGGGCCAGCTATTATTGAAGAAAGAGAGTCAACGGTTGTTGTTGGAGAGGATGCATCCATATCAGTGGACAATTTTGGATTTTTATGGATAGATTTAAGAAAATAGAGATTAACTCATATCATAAGGGGCGTATAGTTTCAGCTTTTAGATATAGTAGGAGGCAAAAAAATGACCATGAAATTTGATCCCATAACATTAGAAATATTATGGAGAAGGTTGATCTCCATTGTTGATGAGGCAGATAGCTCTGTTGCCAGAACGGCGTTTTCCAGCCTTTTAAGAGATGCCCATGACTACACCTGTATGTTTACCGATAAAAAGGGCAGGGAATTGGCCCAGGGATCCTTTGCAACACCTGGGCAATCAGGCGCAATGGCATTAGGAATAAAAAAAATTGTCTCCAGCCTGTCTGTTGACAACTGCCGACAGGGTGATATTTTCATTACAAATGATCCCTGGGCCCTTGCAGGGCATCTCAATGATGTATGTGTAATGAGCCCTATATATTATAAAAATAACCTGGTTGCGTTTACTGCATGCGTATTTCACCATTCCGATATTGGGGGAAGGGTTTCCTCTGACAACCATGATGTTTTTGAGGACGGCCTTTTTATTCCCCTTGTTAAGCTCTACGATGGAGGGACCTTGAATGAACCGGTTATGGAGATGATTCGCTGGAATGTAAGAACACCGGATGAGGTAACAGGTGATATCAGGTCGCAGATAGCAGCAAATCATGTTTGCAGTGAGAAAATATGTCAGATGCTTGAAGAGACCGGCCTGGAAAACATAGATGACCTTGCTGATGACATAATCGGTCTTACAGAGAAGAGCATGAGGAATGAGATTGAGGAGATCCCTGATGGGATATACAGGGGAGAAGGTATTGTAGAACAAAAGGAAGGAAAAGGTGATGTAATAATAAAGGCAGCCGTTGAAATAAAGGGAGGAGATGTGATCGTTGACCTTGAAGGGTCTTCTCCCCAGGTTGACTGGGGTGGAAATGTTGTATTTAATTTTACGTATGCCTATGTCTTTATGGCTATCAAGAGCATGTTTGATCCTCAAATGCCAAATAACGAAGGTTGCGCAAGGCCTATAACCATGAAAGCCCCTGAAGGCAGTGTGGTGAATTGCAGATTTCCCGCTGCTGTTGCAGCGAGGATGCAGATAGGACATTTTCTAACCGAGATTATTTACAGGGCATTGGCAGAGGTTATGCCGGAAAATGTTATTGCCGGGAGCGGCGGTACACCGGCAACCATGAATGTGTTCTATGGAAAAAGAAATGATAATTCGCCCTGGCATTCCGTTATTATCCGAGGGGGCGGAATGGGAGCGAGCTACAAAGAGGACGGTCATTATGTAAGTATATTTCCGGCAAATGGGGCAAATACGCCTGTTGAGATATTGGAGAGCGACACACCCCTTATTGTAGAAAAAAGAGAACTTCTCTCAGATTCAGGCGGGCCCGGCAAATTCAAGGGAGGATTAGGAAGAAGAGTAATATTTAGGGTGCCGGATGATGATTATGCACCGTCAGGCCCTGTGAACCTTGGCATTCAGTCAGGACGATACCGTTATCCGGCAAAAGGCCTCTTTGGCGGTGGCGATGGTTCAAGGGCCCAGTTCCTTGTGAACAATGTTGCCGGTGACCCCTATGGGCTAACCCAGGTAAAATCAGGTGATATTGTTATCATGGATGCCGCTGGTGGAGGGGGTTATGGGGATCCTGTTGAGAGGGATGCAGAAATGGTCATGAAGGATTTTCTAAACGGACATATTAGCCTTAAAGGGGCAAGGGAAAATTATGGCGTTGTCATTGACCAAGAGACTATGAAGGTGGATATAAACGAAACAGAGAGGCTGAGAGACTCACTGAAAAAAGTATAATCGCCTAATGGAATCGATACTGTTTCCCTTACGCCCATATAAAAACCGCCTCTTACATGGCATGTACCTATTTTTTATCAATATATTCTGTATTTTGGCGTCTCGATGTGCGAACTTTTACATTGAGGGCAGCGACTTGGACGGGTAAAGCGTTTTCGATTTTTAAAAACATAGCCACAGGAAAGGCACTGGGCAGGGAGAATAACAAGCTTTTTATTATGGGCTGATATTGAACGGGAAACGTGCCCAAGATGGTCATAGACCTCTTTCTCTTTGATACCTATTGCTTGAGAAATTTCCCTGGCAGAAAAATCATCCTCCTTCAGGAGGTTGATTATCTGTTGACGAATCGTTTGGGGCATATCAGGACATTCTTTCATCTATAAGATTGATAAACCCATTACGCTAAGCAAACAGCAAAATACATTGATACATTGATGAACGCACAAAGGCAGGATGTTTTTCTCCCTATGAGACAATGTACGGCAATCTCATAAAAAACCTTTTTCCTTGGGTGATAAAGATGAAAATTCTCTCGTCTACAACCTTGGGGCGAAGATTTGCGTGTTGTTTGCTAAGGCAACGAAACTATTTCCCATCCCTGCCGCACCTTCACAAGAAAGATTTAGGCGAGCAGGGATGTGTATCGGGTAATTCATAAACAGAAAAATAGTATACTTAAACTGTCTTGACCTTTATCTTTCGGGGGGATACCGGTTTAACCTTTGGCAAGTTCAATCTAAGAACACCATCCGTCATTTTGGCGTCTATCTCCGGTTGGTTAATCATCTCAGAAAGGGTGAATTGCCTGAAATAGGTTCCTGTCTGATATTCTTTTACGATATCTACCTCGTCAGGGCCTTCCGGTGAAATCACTTTGCCGGCCAATGTAAGGGTATTTTCACGAAGATCAATATCAAGATTGTCTGCTCTTACGCCGGGCATATCCGCTATAACGATTATTTCACCGTCTGTTTCAAATATATCTACCTCAGGGCTAAATGTTGGACCCTGATGAATTTGCTCAGCTGCGGGTATTGGCCCCCTCTTTTCCTTCACCTGTAAAGATTTGGTGTTTTCGGCCATAGTTATTTCTCCTTTCATTCGTAAGGCATATAATTACAATGATGTAATGGTAATTTTCTTGGGTTTTGCAGATTCTGCTTTTGGAAGCACTATCGTTAGCAAGCCTTCATTGCATGTGGCATCAGCCTTTGATGCATCAATCTGTGCGGGCAAGATTATTTTTCTGCTAAACTTTCCTGCTTCCCTCTCTCTTCTATGGTATTTGGCGTTTTCATCTTCAGGGCCTGATTTACGCTCACCTTCAATTGTAAGTGTGTTATTTGCTATAGATAATTCAAGATCATCTGCCTTAATCCCAGGCAACTCTGCTCGAACATAATAGTTATCCGTTTCTTCTGTAATGTTTATTGCTGGAAAAACGCCTGCCGTCGGCTCCCTGAATATTTTCATAGTGGGATATTGATACATCCTTTCCATTTCTTGCTTCATGCGTTCTAATTCCTCAAACGTATCATTCCATCTCCAACGCGGCACATTGCCTAAAGTGTTTCTTATTATCATGATCTTACCTCCCCATAAAGTATAAATTGAAAGAGAAGTTCTTTGATTAAATTGTATTAACTTCTTTATAAAAAAAATAATCTAATTTTAAGCTTTGTCAAGATATCCAATTTGCCTGGTTAAGAAATTGATATGTTTATTGTATTATGGGAGCATTAAGGAAGGTTTGCTTAATTCAGTGGAGACACCCTGATTCTTCAGCAAGCACCGGCAATGGATATAAGGCAATGCACTTTCTGCCCTTTGCAGCTATATTTCTTGGCAAATCAAAAAGATAAGAATAGCGTAGTCGCAAAATAAACGCAGCCATTTAAGGAGGTTATTTTGTTTACCCCGTGCAATGCGAAGCCTATTTCACTGGGGCCTGCCCCGTGGAATGAAATTCACCCTAAAAAGAACCTTTTCCAAAGCATTCCTGTTGTTTCATTATTCAAAAATTCCTGCTATCTAATGATGTGCTATTCCACTGGGGTTTGCAGTTCCAACATAAGGGTTTTTCAAAAAGC
>CBFDCD010000136.1:0-5619 GCA_965603225.1 uncultured bacterium | reverse complement strand
TATGGTTTATATCCGGAATTCAAAGCAGGCATACATTCGGGCAAGGTGGTAATTACTGAAGTAGGTGGCACTAAACAGGAGATCGCCTATCATGGTGATACCGTAAACACAACTGCGAGAATCCGTTCTGAGTGCAATGTCGTGAATGAAAAATTGCTTCTATCAGCAGAACTGCTAAGCCTATTAGCTGATATTGATATCGATTACTTTGTAAAGTCAAAAGGTGAGTTTTCTTTGACAGGGAAAGAAAACGTTGTCAGGCTTTTCAGCATTAAGCAAAAGAAACTTTCAGATAATCTAGATTAAGGTCAAAATGGAATGTTATCCGGCTAGAAAATAGCCGATAATCATGCTAGGTGAATACTCAATCATTATTATCCTATTCGTGAATTGAGGCCAGCTTTCACTTATCAACCTTATCAGGAGTAATCATTAGTGATACCCCAACATATTGTGTAGGCCGAATCACGGCGAAAATCTGCGATCACTGCTATTGATCACAAGTTCCCTTTAAAGTGGAAATTTGATGATACGTAACAGATATCGGAAAGTAAAGTATACAACTTTTAATGCTCATCAGATGCTTTCAATCATTTTTTTTAGTTTAGCAGTCTGGTCCTGAGGATCATCTTTCACCTTTTTAATATTCACGGGCTTCATAATATCATAGGTTCCGTCTTCAAAAAATACAGGAACCTGCAGAAGGTAATCAATGACCTCGCAGCACCCAGCGGCAAAAAAATGCCCTGGCCTCTTGCCCTCTTTAACCTTTGTCTTGATCTCGTCAAATACGGACTTTGAAATAACCAGACCAAACTGTCCGGTAAAGCTCTTAACTAAATCCCCTGGTTCAAACAATCGTTTTCGTTCCATATTGTTACAATCCCTTTAATCTGTAGCCTTTTCAAAGGCTAACATGGTTAGAAAATTAAATAAATGTGTCGCATATCCTATCGACTGTCTTTTTTAATGGGTATAATTCCTTATCGTCTCGCTGCGTTAAAAGATCCTGGAGGGATCTCAAGGCAGGTGGGATAAACGAAAGAAAGCCTTTTTTACCCTGTATAGTACCGAGGTATGAGAATGCGCCCAATATCTGAAGGTTTCTCTGGATGGACAGGTAAGGGTAATACCGGCTAAATGTAACATGCGCACCAGGAGAGTTATTTTCAAGGAGGGTAATATAGTAATTATAGAGGACATTCATATCGTGTTTTTTAATCTCAACATATGGATCAATTAAAAGGGATGCAAGGTCATACTGCAGAGGCCCCAAACGGCCACCTTGCCAATCTATAACACCGATGCCATTCCTGTTCACCATGAGGTTTCTTGATTGAAAATCTCTGTGCAGAAAAAAATTGCTCTCTGCAAATGATGCCTGGTCTGCAAGATACTTAAAGGGCTCTTGAAGTTCGTCTACCCCTTGCTCAAGGCCTATAAATCCTTTAATAAAATAGGTAAGAAAATACCATGACTCGAACCTTTCCATAATTAATCTATCATATTTTTTCGTATGATAACACCACAGAGGATCAAAATTTTTTCTACCCTCAAACTGCATGTTTATCAAGAGCTCAATAACGTTTTTATACAGGGGTATGATATCATCTGAATGAGCTGAAACCTCTTGCAAGTTTTCTTTACCTAAATCTTCCATAATAAACCAGCCATGGATAAGATCATATTGATAAATACGGGGAACAGGTATGCCTCTTTCAAAGAGATGATTTCCAATTTTCAAAAAAGAGAGGTTTTCTTTTTCAGCATTTTCAAAAGCAGGGGGATTGATCATGACGACAAACGATTCCTGATTGTTTGTAAGACGATAAAATATCCTCTTTGAACCGTCTGCAGGCAACCTTCTCCAATAAAATTTTCTGTCACCTGTTGTGTTAGTATCTATATACGTATTTACAAATTTTTTGATGTTCATAAGTTGAAATCATGCGCCTTTATAAAGTAGCTATTCAGGCTTTCACAGCTACCTTCGTGGTTATTTTCGTTTTATTGCTACACCGCTATGGAGATCTTTTTTCACAATGACCCCGGACGTGACAACGCTGTCAATTACCTTTACCCCCTCTTTAACTACCACATTGTCCCATAAAACAGATCTTTTCACGGTGGCGCCCTTTTCAACACAACTTCCCTTCCCAATAACCACCCAATCTTCTTCAATGCCAGTCAAATCTACATGGCAGTGAGGCCCTATTGCTTTTTTATCATGGGTCAAAAGATTGAAATTGGCATGTATGTAATCTTGTATAGTGCCTATATCAATCCATTTGTGTTTCGTTGCGAGATAACCCCTTATAGGCTTTTTCTGGTTTATTAACTCCCTGTAACAGTCTAAGATGTTATATTTTTTATTCTTTGGAATATAGTCAAGTATCTCAGGGTTTATCACATGAATACCGGTAAAGGCCAAGGCACTTTCTAATCGCACACCCGGACCTATGGATAGAATATTCATATATCTATCAACTACTATTTTATTATATCGTGGGTAATCATGAAGAACCATGGTTACAAGATTATTTTTCCTTTTATGGAATTCATAGACCTTTCTTAGATCAATGTTAGTCAAGATATCCCCATTGATAACGATAAACGGTTTTTTTCCCCAAAAATCCTCCGTATTCTTGATGCCTCCTCCTGTGCCCAGGATATCCTTTTCGATTCTGATTTCAATCTGGCTGCACCTGCCATGCATATAAGTAAGATAATCGATTATCTGTTGGTGGAGATGATGGGCATTTATTATGATTTCCTGCACCCCATAAGACCTGAGGTAGTCTATGGTCCTCTCTATTACAGGGATGTTGACAACCGGCACCAAGACCTTAGGGTATATATACGTTAAGGGCTGTAACCTTGTCCCCTTTCCAGCCGCCAATATCATTGCCCTCATAATTTTTCCTTGTTGATTTACGTTATCTATTATAGGCTATATAGCAACATTGTTTTCTGCCTTATTTTTTTATATTTATAGTAGTCGAATTCAGCAAAACCAACAACAAAATTTGCATAAGGTTGCAAGTTCATACCAGGAGTTTATAAAAACTCTGAATCATGAAGCCTGTGATAAATCCATTAGAATTAGATAAAGAGATAGGCCAACTCTTTATAGGAGGTATGCCTGGTCCGGAATTGGATGATAATACCATTAAATTAATAAAAGACTACCATATCAGCGGTATAATTTTATTCAAAAGAAATATTATAGATCCGGTTCAGCTTGCAAGTCTATGCAGGGATGTTCAGAGTGTTGCAATGGATCATATCGGCATACCCCTATTTTTAGCGATTGATCAAGAGGGTGGACGGGTAGCACGATTACCACGCCCCTTTACCCAATTTCAGGGAAATTCAGCTATAGGGAGAGACCCCAGGCCGAAAGAAAAAGCCGCTTATTTTGCCGGGACTACTGGTATTGAAATGTCCCTGGTTGGGCTTAATATGGACATGGCCCCGGTTTTGGATGTTGCCCGGCCAAACATAGATCCTCATCTTGAAGGCAGATGCTTTTCTGAAAACCCTCATACGGTGTCCATGCTGGGAAAGATAGTCATTAATGAACTTCAGCAAGGTGGTATAATGGCTGTAGCAAAGCATTTTCCAGGCCTAGGAAAAGCCGATCTCGATCCGCACTCGGAGCTTCCAATAATAGTAGCAAATCAAGATGAAATGAAGTCTGTTCATTTGCCGCCTTTTGCAGGCGCTATAGAGGCAAATGTCTCGGCTATAATGAGCTCCCATGCGATTTACCCCTCTTTTGACCAAGTTTTGCCTGCAACACTCTCGGCAAATATTATGTCAAAGCTCTTGAGAAAAAACATGGGATTCAGCGGCTTGATTATATCTGATGACCTGGAAATGGGTGCAATTGAAAGATTGACAGGCGTGCCTGAAGGCGCAGCAAATGCCTTTGAGGCAGGCATTGATCTTTTGCTTATTTGCAGCAAACAAGATTATCTCCTTGAGAGCATTGAAATTATTAAAAACAGGATGCTAAAAGGTGATATTTCACACGAAAGACTAAGAAGGTCACTAAAAAGAATTGGCAAATACAAAAATCAATTTTTTTTACCACCTAAGATAGTATCCCTAAAGGCAGTGAGGAGTTATTTCGAAAGAAAAAGGTAACTGTTCAGTTAGCCGCAAAGGTATAGATATAAGTTTTTACCTTTTGTCTAGAAAGATACAGTCTTTGACTTTAAATTACCCCCTTCTTTCCGTGTGAGTTCACACATTATAAGGGAATAAAAAGGGTCATCAAAAGATAATTTCATAATCTTTGTGAGTTAGCGCCTTAGTGGCTGAATTGTTACGAAGGAAGAAAACAGGTAAGAATTTTTTATCTTTTTCTTTTTCCAAAAATTGGGTTATACTCCTGAACAATTATTTCAAATGAGGTAGTAAAGGTGCAACATGCAAATAATACAGAGGAAGGGCTTATAAATGAGGTAGCAAAGCTGCGCAAAAGGGTTGCCGAATTAGAGGATACCCAGAATCACCAAACCGAGGCAAGTACCCCTGAGAAATATGAGGAAAATCAAGAATTGTATCGATCACTTGTAGATTCAGGCTTTAATGGTATATTTGTTCAGAAACGCGACAGGATAATTTTTACCAACAGGCGTTTAAATGAAATGCTTGGTTATGAAGAGGGCGAGCTAATAGGTCAAAAACACTGGATTGTCTATCATCCGGAGGACCAAAGCCTTACAAAGCAGCGGGCGCGAGACCGTATGCTTGGAGAAAAAATAGTTTCCCAATATGAGGTGAGGCTGCAGCGGAAAAACAAGTCATGGTTTTATGGGGAGATAAATGCCAAGGTCATTAATTTTAAACAAGAGCCAGGGGTTCAGGTCTGGATAAGGGACATTACAGAACGAAAGCAGGCAGAAAAAGCGCTCAAGGAAAGTGAGAGTATGTTAAGCACTATGTTTAACAGTATTACAGATCCTATTCATATTGTCGACAGGGACTTTCGAGTAGTATTAACGAATAAGGGTCTCCTTGATTTACAGGGATATACCCAGGAGGAAACAAAAGGTAAGTATTGTTATGAGGTCTACCAGGGACTAAGCTCGCTTTGTGACGTATGCGCGGTAAATGAGACATTTAAGACGGGCAAGCCATGTGTCGTAGAGAGGACCTTACCGTTAAAGGATGGAACGGTACGCTATTTTGAGGTCTCCTCTTTTCCCATGTATGATTATAAGGGGGATTTATATCAGGCCATTGAGATGACCCGCGATATCACTGATGAGAAAAATATGAAAAAGTCCCTCCTTGAAAGCGAGGCCCAAAAAAAGGCGATACTTGATGGTTCAATTGATAGAATAAGGCTTGTAGGCAGGGATATGCGAATCATCTGGGCAAACAGAACAACCGCCCTTGAGGCTAACGTACCGGCTGAAGAGCTGGTAGGCCATCAATGTTTTGAGATCTTTGTCGGAAGAGATACGCCATGCCCGGAGTGTCCTACTGCAAAGGCCTTGAAATCTGGAAAAACAAAGCATACCATTATTCATCATGCTCAATCAAGAGATATAAAGGGAGAAAGTTACTGGGATAGTTATGCCGTGCCTATAAAAGACAAGTCAGACA
>CBFDCD010000135.1:0-5713 GCA_965603225.1 uncultured bacterium | reverse complement strand
TTATTGAAACCTCATTGTTTTTGTCATTAAACCATTTATATTTCTGTCATTGTTTCGAATTTCGACCCTCCCGCAATGCCTTTTAATTGAGTTATGAAAATACCTGGATATAGAATTTCTAACGATGATCATTATGCCCGTTCTAATGCACAGCAGGCGCGAATGAGGATTGCTAATTCTTAACCGAAAACCTGGGTTTTTTGGTTAAACACAAACTTATTTTAAAGGAGATAAATGTGAAGGTATCGACAGTTGAAATGATGAGAAGTCTTGATAATGGGGCCATGGAAAATTATCATATCCCAGATAAAATCCTGATGGAAAATGCAGGAAACGCCTCATATTTTGTAATCCATGATGAATTTGGAATAAAGGGGAAACGATTTGTAGTTTTTTGTGGAATTGGCAATAATGGTGGTGATGGATTTGTTGTGGCGAGAAAACTCCATTCAAATGGAGGCCTGGTTACAGTATTCCTCTTGAATGACAGTGAAAAGCTAAAAGGATGCGCAAGAGATAATTTTGATATACTTTCTACTATTCCTGTTACTATAGAGCGTATTTCATCCATTGGACAAATAAATGATGCTGTTACCCACTGTGATGCAGTAGTAGACGCTCTATTTGGAACAGGACTTACAAGGAGTATAACAGGTTTGTACAAAGATGTGATTGAATTGATAAATAAAACGAATAAGCCTGTATTTAGTATTGACGTACCATCCGGCATAAATGGTGATACGGGACAGATTATGGGGTGCGCGATTAAGGCGGACTATACTGTGACATTTGGTCTTCCAAAGTTGGGGAACCTGCTTTACCCTGGATTTGGTATGTGCGGAAAACTATATGTTACACATATATCCTTTCCCCCTTCCCATTATAACAATAAAAATATAAGGGTAGAAACGAATGACCCATTAACCATACCGGAGAGAGATGAAGACACACATAAAGGGGATTATGGAAAAGCCCTATTTATTGCGGGCTCTTCACAGTACCTTGGCGCCCCTTATTTTTCCGCACTTTCCTTTCTTAAGGCAGGAGGAGGTCTTTCATATCTTGCCTCACCTAAGTCAATAACACCATTTCTAGCCAATAAGGGCAGCGAGATCGTGTTTGTACCGCAGGCTGAAACGGACGAAGGGAGCTTATCAAAAAGGTCAAAAAATGAAATTTTGGAATTCTCAGATAATGTTGACATTGTTATTATAGGCCCTGGACTATCCCTTAATGAAGAAACCCAGGAATTGGTAAGAGAACTTGTGACGGATATCAATAAACCCATGATAATTGACGGTGATGGAATTACAGCCATTTCAAAGGATATTGATATAATAAAAAACAGAGAAGAAACAACGATATTAACCCCGCACCTTGGTGAGATGTCACGAATAACAAAAATGGATGTGGAAAAAATTAAAAAAGAAAGAATTCCTATTTTATTTGACACCTCCATGGAATTAAACGCCTATATTATTCTTAAGGGGGCACATACCCTCATAAGCCATCCGGAAGAGCATATATTCATAAACATGAGTGGGAATCCTGGCATGGCCACTGCAGGGAGCGGTGATGTGCTTGCAGGGACAGTTGCGGCGATGTTCGGCCTTGGGCTATCAACTGAGGATAGTATCAGAATGGGCGTATTTATCCATGGTTTGTCAGGAGACCTTGCGATGAGAGACATAGGTGAAGACGGCATAACAGCTAACGATATAATGAATTATCTTCCAGAGGCCATAAGACACCTAAGAATGAATTTTGAAGACATTGCAGAAAACATTTATGAAAGCATTTATATTGTGTAGGAAAGACTATGAGGGCATGGATTTTAGACAAACAGGCAAAAATTGAGGATAAACCACTCAGATTTGAAGAAATTGATACCCCTGAACCTTCTCATCACGAAATAAGGATAAAGGTATATTCATGTGGGGTTTGCAGGACCGATATACATATTGCAGAGGGCGACCTTCCCTTGAAAAAAACATCATTGATACTTGGTCATGAGATTGTCGGTATTGTTGATAAAATAGGTAAGGATGTCACGTCTTTTAGTCAAGGTGACCGAGCAGGGGTAGCCTGGCTAAATAATGCGTGTGGAAAATGCAAATTTTGTTTATCGAAAAAAGAGAACCTTTGCGCCGAGGCAAAATTTACCGGTTGGGATAAAAATGGAGGATACGCTGAATATACAGTTGTCGATGAAAATTTCGCATTTCATCTAACAGAGAACATGTCCTTCGAGGAGCTTGCCCCTCTTATGTGTCCTGGAATTGCTGGATATAGATCCCTTAAACTTGCAGATGTTACAAAGGGAGAAAAACTTGCCCTTTATGGCTTTGGACCCACGGCCTCCTATGTTTTGCAGGTTGCCAAACATTTGGGAATAGAGGTGTTTGCAATTACCAGGAGCCAAAAAAACAGGGATATTGCAAAAGATCTCGGAGCAGAATGGGTTGGCAGTTATGAAGACAAACCCCCTGATTTGCTTGACGCAGGTATTATATTTCCACCTGCTGGTAACCTGGTAGAATTTGCATTATCACAGCTTGGCGGAGATGGTAGACTAATTCTTGCCCCAGTATATATGACACCTATAGACATAAAAGATTACAATAATATATGGCTTGAACGTTCTATAAAGTCTTTGGCACATATATCCAGAGATGATGGAAGGGAGTTCCTTAAGATTGCCGGGGAAATAGATATTAAAACAAATAAAGAAGTGTTCCCTTTTGAAGAATTAGATGAGGTACTTCCCCTTGTAAAACATGGTAAGATAAAAGGGAATGCCGTGATAAAAGTCTGTTAAATTTCCTAAAGGCCCATGATCCTGCAGTCACAAATTTAAAAAAACCGTAAAACATAAACCGTAAACCATGAACGGTTACCAAAATATATACCTTCAGAGAACGTGGATTTTATCTTTAAATGCCATAGAAACATGGAGTCCATTTAAACCGATGTGATTTGGATATTTTTATGATTGATGAACGCAAAAACAAGAAACAGCTCATAAAAGAGATAGATGACCTCAGATGTCAGGTTGATATGCTTAAAAAGTATAAGACAGGCCAGCAGCAGGCAATGGAGAAGGTTGAACATCTCAATCTTTTTTTAAGGGCGATTCGAAGAGTTGATCAGCTTATAAGCAAGGAAAAGGATTACAAAAGGTTTATCGAGGGTGTCTGCAAGAGCCTGATAACAGATCGCGGTTGTTATAATGCATGGGTAGCAGTGTTAGATGAATCTCGCAAGCTTTTGGCTACTGCAGAAGCAGGCTTGGCAGAGTCATTTTTACCTATGTTTGAAAAGCTTGAGAGGGGTGAACTTACCGATTGTGCTTTAATGGCCCTATCGAGATCAAGCCCTGTTGTAATAAGGGATCCATCATCGTCCTGTCTTGACTGTCCCCTTGCCTCTTCATACGATGGTAGATGTGCGATAACGTGCAGACTCGAATATGATGGGAATGTTTATGGATTGTTGTCTGTATCCATCCCTGAGGAATTTATTTTAGATGAAGAGATACAAAAATTATTCGGAGATGTAGCGGGCGATATCTCTTTTGCGCTGCATAGTTTTAAAATAATGGAAGAACGTAATTGGGCGGAAAGTGCACTGAAAAGAAATGAAGAGAAATTACAGAACATTCTCCACGGATCACCCATTCCAACATTTGTCATTGATAAAAACCATAATGTAACCTATTGGAATGGGGCGCTGGAAAAATCTACAGGTTTAGAGGCAAAGGATGTAGTGGGAAACGATAAACAATGGAAGGCCTTCTATGATGAGAAAAGACCATGTCTTGTTGATTTACTGGTAGATGGAAAAATAGGAGATATACACCAGTATTATCATGGGAAATACTGGATATCAGATTTAATACCAGGGGCATATGGAACTATTGGTTATTTCTCAAAGATGGGCGATGGTGAAGGTAGATGGCTTTTGGTAACAGCGGCCCCATTAAAGGATTCTGAGGGAAGATTAATAGGCGCTATAGAGACTCTCCAAAATATAACAGAGACAAAAAAGGCGGAGCAGAAGGTAAAACTCTTATCGAAACAGATCATAGAGATACAGGAAAGAGAGAGGGAATCAATTTCAAGGGAGATTCATGACAATGTTGGACAAATGTTAGGTGCTTTAAAGATGGGTCTTTCGAGGACTAACAAAAAAATACCTCGTGAATTTTCCGCAGTCAAAGAACAGTTAAGCGAGCTTTTAAGCCTTGCTAACAAAACGATAAGTGAAATACGTGAGCTTTCCCATGTATTGCACCCTCCTTTGATTGATGATTTGGGACTAATACCGGCCCTGGAGGAACTTTGTCAAGACTTTAGATTATACTCCGGTATCAAAATTAAGTGCTATTTTGAGCATACCCACAAAATCCTCGAACCTATAGTTAATATTACCATATACAGACTTTTTCAGGAAGGACTGAATAATATTGTAAAACACAGCAAGGCTACAGAGGCATACGTTACACTAACGTCAACTGAAAATACAATACGTATTATTATTGAGGATAATGGAGTAGGATTTGCAGTAAGTGATATTTTTTCTCCTTCAAGGATGACAAAGTGCCTTGGATTAGTTAGCATGAGAGAAAGGTTTTCCCTTATTGAGGGAAAATTGAAGATTAACTCTATACATGGAAGAGGGACAAAGATTATTGCATGGATAGAAATGGAGTGAAGACATGAAAGAAAAAATAAAGATTGTTTTAGTTGATGACCATAAGATTTTTAGAAAAGGTCTAAAATCCCTCCTTTCAGAAAATGCTAATATAGAGGTTCTGGCAGAGGCTGAGGATGGGGCCCATGCCCTGGAGATCGTAAGGGAGTTTAGTCCTCATATTGTTATTATGGACATAGGAATGCCAAAGATGGATGGCATAGAGGCTACACGACAGGTAAAAGAGAGACATCCAGATATAGAGGTTATTATCCTTTCCATGTACTCTAAGAAGGCATATATAGACCAGGTATTGAAGATGGGGGCAAAAGGATATGTTTTAAAGGATTCTGATGAGGAAAACCTGATAGCTGCTATCAATACGGTGTATAATGGTGGTTATTATCTTGATTCACCGGTTGCAGATCAAGTATTGTCTGATTATTTTAAAGGAAAATCTAAAAGAGAGGTTAAAGAGCAATCAAATCCATTGTCAGAGAGAGAAAAAGAGGTTCTCAGGCTTCTGGCTGCAGGACATTCCAATCAAGAGGTAGCGGATATTCTATTTATAAGCAGGAAGACAGTCGAAAATCATAGGGCACGGATTGTCCATAAAACAGGAGTTCAGGGGCAGGTAGGCCTGACAAAATATGCCGCTCGAATAGGCCTTATTGATTTAGACTTGTGGAGCTAGATCAATGACACACTTTCAAAAGGAAGTTAATGAACCTTGAAAAGTAATGCCAATAGCAAGGATAACCTATTCTCGATAAATCAAAATAATGTTGTAACGTTTATTACCATACGTATTTTTTTTCATTGGCTTTAACTCAATGTTTATATATGCAAGAGTATGGCAAAGGTTAACTCAACAGCTTAGTATCAATTAGTTACAGGTATTAAGGTATAAATCGGGAATAATCTAATGCTTTAATTCAGAGGCATTACCCACACCTCCCCACTCCACCCCCACTCCCCCCATCAATAAATAGGTAGATTTCCCGTGCGTTTAGGTAAAACA
>CBFDCD010000134.1:0-5761 GCA_965603225.1 uncultured bacterium | reverse complement strand
GAATGTTATTGATAAATTATTATTTTTCCTCTCAAATAAAAGATTATTTAGAAAAGGCAAATTTACCAGTCAATGGACAGGTTACCCTGTACGATGGAAGAACAGGAGATCCCTTTGAACAGAACGTTACTGTTGGTATAATGTATGTTATGAAGCTCCATCATTTAGTAGACGATAAGATTCATGCTCGATCTATTGGCCCTTATTCTTTGGTTACCCAGCAACCTTTAGGAGGTAAGGCCCAGTTTGGCGGTCAAAGACTTGGTGAAATGGAGGTCTGGGCAATGGAGTCATATGGCGCAGCATACTCCTTGCAAGAATTCTTAACAGTTAAATCAGATGATGTTGCTGGCAGAACAAGGATGTATGAGAAAATTGTTAAGGGAAATAATTTATTGGAAGCCGGTATGCCGGAGTCATTCAATGTCTTGGTAAAGGAGCTCCAAAGCCTTGGGTTAGAGGTAAATCTAAATGAAGACGGCGAGTCTTAATTGCATAGGGCAACCTGAATGACGGGGCAATTGCTATTGTCTTTGGATTATAAAAAGAGGAATTAACAAAGGAGAAAGCCTTGGAAGATTTGTATGGTTTTTTTACAAGACCTAAGGATCCATTAAGCTTTAACTCAATGCAGATATCTATAGCTTCACCTGAAAAGATACAAGAGTGGTCTTTTGGGGAGGTTAAAAAACCTGAGACTATTAATTATAGGACGTTCAAGCCTGAAAGAGATGGATTATTCTGCGCAAAAATATTTGGCCCTATAAAGGACTACGAATGTCTGTGCGGCAAATATAAAAGGATGAAACACAGAGGTATTGTTTGTGAAAAGTGCGGCGTAGAGGTAACGCATTCTAAAGTCAGAAGAGAGAGAATGGGCCATATTGAACTTGCAACGCCTGTAGCCCATATATGGTTTTTGAAATGCATTCCCTCTAAAATAGGACTACTATTGGATTTGACCTTAAAGGAATTAGAAAGAGTTCTCTACTTTGAAAATTATGTAGTTCTCGACCCAAAGGATACCCCACTTGTTAAAGGATCTTTGCTGACCGAAGAGCAGTATTTAGAGGCTGAAGAAAAGTTCGAAGGAAGGTTTGAGGCTGAGATGGGGGCGGAGTCTATCCAGAGAATGCTCAAAGAGATAGATTTAGAAGAGCTTTCTTCAACGTTAAAGGTTGACATAGAAGGCACAAAGTCAGAGCTGAAGCGAAAGAAATTTTCAAAAAGAATTAGGGCTGTTGATGCATTCAGAGGTTCTAATAATAAACCGGAACATATGATACTAACTGTCATTCCTGTCTTGCCACCAGATCTCAGACCCTTGGTACCATTAGATTGGGGAAGGTTTGCTACATCTGATCTTAATGATCTTTACCGGAGGGTTATAAATAGAAACAATAGGTTAAAAAGACTTTTAGAGCTGAGTGCCCCTGATATTATAATCAGAAATGAAAAAAGGATGCTCCAGGAAGCGGTAGATGTTCTGTTCGACAACGGTAGAAGGGGCAAGACTATCACCGGCACAAACAAGAGGCCGCTAAAATCCCTGAGTGATATGCTTAAAGGTAAACAGGGCAGATTTAGGCAGAATTTGTTAGGAAAAAGGGTGGATTACTCAGGAAGATCAGTAATCGTAGTCGGCCCTGATCTAAGATTACATCAATGCGGGCTCCCAAAACAGATGGCTGTGGAACTTTTTAAACCATTTATTTACAATAAATTGGAAGAAAGAGGACTTGCCCCTACACTTAAAAAGGCAAAAAAACTTGTTGAAGAAGAAACACCTGATGTATGGGATTGCCTGGATGAGGTGGTCAACGAGCATTGTGTTTTACTTAACAGGGCACCTACGCTTCATCGTTTGGGCATACAGGCATTTGAGCCTATCCTTATTGAGGGCAAAGCTATCCAGCTACACCCGTTGGTATGCACAGCCTTTAACGCCGATTTTGATGGAGATCAGATGGCCGTTCATGTTCCTCTCTCTGTCGAGGCACAGGCTGAGGCCAGGGTATTGATGCTATCAACAAACAATATTTTGTCACCGGCAAATGGAGACCCAATAATTGTGCCAACACAGGATATCGTTTTAGGCATTTATTATATGACAAGAGAAAAACCATTTTCCAAGGGTGAAAGGATGGATAATAACAGGGCCTTTGCTAATATTCAAGAGGTCAGGATGGCTTATGATGCCGGTGAGCTGGATTTGCATGCCTCGATAATGGTGAGAATAGGTGGCAAAATTGAGAAAACAACTACTGGCAGGGTTATCCTCTACGAGATTTTTCCCAATGATTTGCCCTTTGAAATGGTAAACAAGCTAATAACCAAAAAAGAACTTAGAGGCATAGTCAATGATTGCTACCGTTCTTTAGGAACTAAAGCAACGGTTATTTTGTCAGACAGGCTTAAAGATATAGGATATAAATACGCCACTCTTTCTGGAATTTCAATTGGAAGCGAGGATATGGTAATACCAAGAAGGAAACAAGAGATAATAGGCGATGCACAAAGCGAAGTTAAAAAGATTGAAAATCAATATAATGATGGTTTGATTACCGATGGTGAGAAATATAACAAGGTTGTTGATATTTGGACAAAGGCCACGGAATTAATTTCATCTGAAATGATGGATGAAATGGCTGAAGGGGATAAAATATCAAAAGCTGAATCGGAAGAGGATAGCGGAAAAAAGTTTAACTCAATCTATATGATGTCTGATTCCGGAGCCAGAGGCAGTAAAGATCAAATGAGGCAGCTGGCAGGCATGAGGGGGTTAATGGCAAAACCATCAGGGGAAATTATAGAAACACCCATTACTTCAAATTTCCGTGAAGGTCTAACTGTTTTAGAGTATTTTATCTCTACCCATGGGGCAAGAAAAGGACTGGCTGATACGGCCCTTAAAACAGCAAATTCAGGATATTTGACTCGTAGATTGGTAGATGTGTCTCAGGATGCAATTATTACTGAGGAAGATTGCGGCACTATGGACGGGATTTGGGTTGAGTCTTTGAGGGAGGCCGGTGAGGTTATCCAAGATATCTCTGACAGGATTTTAGGCAGAGTTGCAGCTGAAGATATAAAAGATCCCATAACCGGAGAACTGCTTCTCGATTATAATATGGAAATAGACGAGAGCGCAGTGGAAAGAATAAAGAAGTCCTGGATTGTAAGGGTGAAAATCAGATCTGTATTAACATGCAGGGCAAAGAGAGGGGTTTGCAAGAAATGTTATGGCCGTGACTTGGCCCACGGAAGAGAGGTTGATATAGGTGATCCCATAGGTGTGGTTGCCGCTCAATCTATAGGTGAGCCCGGCACACAATTAACAATGCGTACATTTCATATTGGTGGCACAGTAACAAGAAAAGTTGAACAGTCTGCGATTCAGGCGAGAATCAATGGGAAAGTTGCCTTTTACAATCTTAAGACCGTGATAAATGCTGATGGTGATAATATAGTAATGAATAGAAACGGCGATATCGGTATAGTTGATAAGGATGGAACGGAACTGGAACGTTATCCCGTTATATATGGGGCGGTTATAAAGGTTAAAGATGGTCAGGAAATAAATATCGGCACATTGTTAGTAGAATGGGATCCTTTTACCATACCTATTCTAACAGAGGTCTCAGGTACGTTAAAGTTTGGGGATATAGCGGAAGGTAAAACAATGCAGGAAAAAGTAGATCCTGTAACTGGTAAATCAAGCAAGGTTGTTGTTCAATCAGGTGATGCAGACGTTAAACCGAGGATTTCCTTGAAAGATCCTAAAGGGAAAACAATCCAGCTATCTAAGGAATCAAAGGCTGCTGCAAGGTATTTTCTCCCTACAGGTGCCATTATTATGGTTTCAGAGAAGAGTGAGGTCCATGCTGGTGATGTTTTGGCTAAAATACCGAGAGAAACTACAAAAACGAAAGATATTACTGGGGGCTTGCCAAGGGTTGCGGAATTGTTTGAGGTAAGAAAACCGAAGGAACTTGCAATTTTAAGTGAGATTGACGGCACAGTGTCATTTGGGAAATATTTATCCGGTAAGCGGAGGGTAATTATTACACCTGAAGTTGGAAAACCTGTTGAATATATAATTCCAAGGGGCAAACATGTAAGCGTCTTTGAGGGAGATTATGTAAGGGCCGGTGAGGCCCTTATGGAAGGTTCCGCCAACCCCCATGATATACTTCGGATCAAAGGCCCGAAGGAATTATCTAAATATCTAGTTAACGAAGTGCAGAAGGTTTATCGACTCCAGGGGGTTAAGATAAATGACAAGCATATTGAGGTGATTGTCAGGCAGATGTTGAGAAGGATAGCAGTTAAGGATATTGGCGACACGGATTTAATTGTGGGAGAGGAAATAGAAAAGTGGAGATTTGAGGAGAAAAATGAGAAGGTTATAGCCCAAGGTGGCAAGCCTGCTGTAGGTGACCCGCTTTTGTTAGGAGTGACAAAGGCATCAATTAACACAGAGAGCTTTATATCGGCGGCATCTTTTCAAGAAACAACCAGGGTGTTGGCAGATGCAAGCATAGAGGGTAGGATAGATTACCTAAGAGGTCTTAAAGAAAACGTTATTATGGGAAGGCTCGTACCCGCAGGGACCGGTTTGAGCAGTTACAGAAAGATAGATCTTGAAATTAATCCAGAAAGTTTATAAAAGTCTTGAAATAATTTAATAAATAGAATAAAAGATATTACAAGGAAATCGTACCATATATTTATCGGAAGGAAAATAGATGCCAACAATCAATCAACTAATCAAAAACGGACGGCAGAAGATAAAGAAAAAGGCTAAGACACCAGCCCTTAAGGCATGCCCTCAAAAAAGGGGTGTATGTATCAGGGTATACACTTCAACCCCTAAAAAACCTAACTCTGCATTGCGCAAGGTTGCAAGGGTAAGATTAACAAACGGTATTGAAGTGACATCCTATATACCCGGGGTTGGGCATAACCTGCAGGAGCATTCCGTAGTTCTTATTAGGGGCGGAAGAGTCAAGGATTTGCCTGGAACCAGGTATCATATCATTAGAGGCACCTTGGACAGTTCAGGTGTAGAGGATAGAAGAAGAGGTCGCTCAAAATATGGGACTAAGCGACCAAAGGGTATTTAAAAAATTTTAGTATCTTATAGGAGGCAGTGGGATGCCGAGGAGAAAAGAACCCGTTAAAAGGGAAGTTTTACCGGATCCAAAATATAAAAGTGATTTGGTAGCTAAATTTATAAGTAATATCATGCGTGATGGGAAAAGAAATTTAGCACAATCTATATTATATGAGGCGTTTGATATAATTTATAAAAAGACAAAGGAGGACCCTTTGGCCCTTTTTCAGAAAGCGGTAGAAAATGTTAAGCCTTTAGTGGAGGTACGCTCAAGGAGGGTTGGTGGTTCTACTTACCAAGTTCCGACTGAGGTTAGATACTCTCGAAGGACTACTTTGAGTTTAAGGTGGATACTTGCATATTCAAAACAGAGGGGTGAAAAAGGTATGGCCGCCAAATTGGCCGGAGAGCTTATAGAGGCCTTTAATAGCAAGGGTGGATCCTTCAAAAAGAGAGAGGATACACACAGAATGGCAGAGGCAAACAAGGCCTTTGCACATTATCGATGGTAAAAAAATTAAAAAAATAAATTTTAATCTTAAAAATAGATTGATAAATTTTTTTTAATACTATATAAAGAGCTCTTTACTTTAAGGAGGTAACAATAATGGCCAAAGAAAAATTTAAGAGGACAAAGCCCCATTT
>CBFDCD010000133.1:0-5769 GCA_965603225.1 uncultured bacterium | reverse complement strand
GAGGCACGGGCGTTCTCTTCTACATGCGAAAAATCGTAATCCTGACTGATTGGATCCCTGGAAGGACCCACGCTGATGGCCAGGGATTTTATGTAAATAGGGTCATCCCTGAAATTTTTTGCCATATCTGCCCTGCATACAACAGCGGCTGCCGCACCATCGCTTACGCCGCAACAGTCAAAGAGTCCAAGAGGGGAAGCAATTATAGGCGCCTGCATAACATTTTCTTCTGTTATGGTTTTTTGCAGATGGGCTTTTGGGTTTTTTGCCCCATTTTTGTGGCTGTTTACCGATATCTTGGCAAGGACCCTTTTTCCCTCTTCTGTGGATAAATTATACTTAGAAAAATACCTGTTAGCCATCATTGCAAAAGAGCCCGGGGCGCTCAGACTTGGGAAAATAATCCTATTTTTCGTTCCTAAAATGGTGCTGAATTCTGGAAGGCCACCGTATCCTGTGTCTTTTAATTTTTCCGCTCCAAGGGCCAAGGCAATGTCACAGGCCCCGGAGGCGACACCGTAAACAGCACCCCTTAATGCCTCTGATCCGCTGGCACATAGGTTTTCAACCCTGGATACAGGTATAAAAGGTAGCTTTAATGTTCTGCTCAGAGGCAGTGCGGATTTCCCTACATTTATTTCCTCATAACAAGAGCTATACCATGCTGCCTGAATGTCCCTTTTTTCAATGCCTGCATCGTCTATAGCCTCGATGAAAGCCTCAACCATTAAATCTTCAGAACCATTGTCCCAATGCTCACCGAACTTCGTGCAACCCATTCCAATGATTGCAACCTTATTCTTTATCCCTTCGCTCATTATTTCTCCATGTTAGCCCTGAAAGTTTCAGAATAGCTTAAGATTTACTTGGTTATTTACATAAACCCTTAAATTTATATTGGCACAGCCTTCCAAAAATACCCTATAATGCCCCCTCTTTCGTCTACATACCGTCTTCTTAATGTCATTTTCACCTCAGTGCCGATTGTTAGTGAATCAAGGTCGCAATCGGTAATATCAAACCAGAACCTTCCACCTCCATCAAAATCAATAACTGCATATATTGCCGGCGGATTAGGCGTATAGGATAACAGGTCTTTTGTAAAACTGAATATTTTCCCTTTTTTATCGGAAAATCTGTATGACTCCATTTTATCAATGGCCTGACAGTCGGGGTTAACGCATACCTTTTGCGCTGGGTATTGGGGGGTTCCGCACTCTTTGCACCGTGTGCCGCACAGGCCTAATATCTCTCTCCTGTCTCGCCATGCCAAAGACATGGCAGTGTAAGGTATGGCCTCGGCCCTTATACCACCTTCCGGGGAAATGAGGCCCCGAAACGCAAGGTATTTCTCGTAGCTTTTCAGCTCTCTTTTAGACTTTAGGGATTTGTTAAGGCCCCCTTTTGTTCTCTGAATCCTTTCTATATTGTCCGTGACCTGAAACAGCATGGCATCGCAACCATTTCCATATCCTGCAATAATGATCATTTCGCCTGGCCTTGCTTCTTGTAAGGCAGATATTAACAACATTAAGGGATATGACGTTCCTGTATTTCCCATGGCATTCATGAGGTGGTCATGTATCTGGTCGGGGCCAAAGCCCAATGTCCTGCATATGGATGCATGGTCTCTCGGATAAATACCTGGAAAAACAATCTTGTTAATATCCCCTGGGCCTTGTTTATATTTATCCATAAGGCCTGAAATAGATTCAATGATGAATTTTTTATACCCCTCTTCTCTTCCAAACCTGTCCTCCCATGCCCTGTCGGTTGTATCGTTTGCTGTCCTCCAGGTACCGGGAAAATCATAGGAGACGCTGTAGGACCCCTTCCATTCCGCAATCACATCTTTATCACCAATAAGCAGGGATGCCGCGCCATCGCTAAATCCAAGTTCTTGAGAACTGCCTGGCTTGCCAAGCCTCATATCCGATGCACATACAAGGGCACTGTGGTTTGAACCTGAGCTAATCGAATGTATAGCTGAAATTAATGCGGATGTGCCGGTCCTGGTAGACCCTGTCAAGTCAAAGGTGCTGATTTTACTGTTGATATCCAGGGCCGTACCTATTATGCCTGCGCCGCATCTCTCAGTGAAAGGCGATGTTGTGGTGGCAAAGTATAATCCCTCTATACTTTGCCTATTCCGGTCCTCTAAGCAATTCATTGAAGAGGCTACTGCCATGGTTATGCTGTCTTCATCAAAATTGGCCACGCATTTTTCTCCCTTCATAGAGGGTGCCTGGTGAAGCCAGCCCATGCCCTTAAAAATAGTTTCCCTTTGTATGCGATTTACAGGCAGATAACTGCCATAAGACACTATCCCAATCATTTTAAATTTCCTATGTCTTCAAAATTTACACAGATTGAAAAATGTTTTGAAGTGGTTCATAGTTAACTTATTCTAAGAACGACTAAAAACATAATTAAGCTGACCGTTTGGGAGAACATTGGCTTCCGACTTAAGCATCATCCCTATCTTGAGGTCTTCATAGGCTATATCCCCTGAAATTCTGCCAAAGACCTTATAGTCTCCATAATCAAGGAGTGCTATAATATAAGGAAGATCATCCTCAAAACCTACAGGACCATATTGTAACTCACTAAAGCTTAAAAGTTTGCCGGTTCCTGTTACCTCAAACCATTCCATAGAACTTTTTAAACATGAGCTGCAATCCGATCTCGGAGGGAAATAAACAGCGCCACACTCCTTGCATCTGGAGCCCATTATCTTGCCTTTTTCAAGGTAGTCTATGAAATCATTGGTCTTAGTAATGGCTGTAAAACTTACCGTACCAAATTTTTTAAATCTATCATCAACTTCTTTTTTAGCCATTTTTTACCTCCCAAGTATCGTTACATTTCCGTAGAGACCAACGCCTCCAATATTATGTACCAACCCTATTTCCGGACTTTTTACCTGCATCTCTCCGGCCTCTTCCCTCAACTGAAGGACAATTGTTCTTATCTGAGAACCGCCTGTAGCTCCTATCGGATGTCCTTTTGAAAGAAGACCACCGTCAACATTGACGGGGATGCTTCCCTCTTTATATGTTTCCTTGGATGCAATTAAATCCTTTCCTTCCCCAGGTTGTGCAAACCCTAAGTTCTCATAGGCCATCATCTCTGCAATGGTAAAACAGTCATGTACCTCAGCCACATCAATGTCTTTTGCAGTAATACCAGCCATTTTATAGGCTTGCTTTCCTGCCTCAATGCCTACGCTAAGGCCGGTAAGCATTTCCCTGCCTGCCATATTAACGGTCTCAGAAGAAGCGCCAATCCCGAGGATCCAGACAGGTTTATCATGCATTGCCTTTGCCTTTTCCTCGCTTGCAACGATAATACAGGAGCTACCGTCTGCGTTAGCGCAACAATCACCAACCCTGAGCGGCTTAGCCACATTGGAAGACATATTACTTTCCGGGTCAGAAAACATATCCATTGTCACAGGTTTTCTATAAACGGCCTTTTCGTTTATCTGCCCATACGTAGCAGCCTTCACCCGTATCCTTGCCAAATCCTCCGGGGTTGTGCCGTATTTCGCCATATGGGCCTGTGCATGCATTGCATAATATGCAGGCATCATAGTTCCAAAAGGTGCTTCCCATTGGATATCCGCCCCTCTCCCCATCCTTTCCTGTGATTCGCTGGATGAAATCTCTGACATTTTTTGAAAGCCTACGACTGCAACAACGTCATGTAATCCTGCAATAATCATTGAATAAGCCACTTTCAGCGCCGTACTGCTTGAAGAGCATACAGACTCAACATAAAATGTTGGCTGGGGGATCAGTCCACAATATTCAGCAATTACTCCTGCAGGGGATCTTTGCTTGTCATATTCCGGTGCAGACGCAATAATAGATGCGTCAATGTCTTTGGTCTGAATCTTTGCGTCTTCCATGGCCCCCTTGAACCCCTCGAAGGCGAGCTCTCTTATTGAACCAGGGTATCCTCTTACAAAATTGCTCTGTCCTACCCCTATAATTCCAACTTTTTTCATATATAACCTCCCTTATAGGTACATTGATTATTTCCCTCTATAATTATTGCAACTTTATATCTTTTTTAGAGAACGGGGTAAAGGAAAAATTAGTTTTTTTCTTAACATTTCGTCTCTATGCTCTTTCTCATCAATAGATAGATGCTCAATGCCATTGCTGTTTGGCCGTGTCTTATGTCACCTCTCAATAGCATTTCTCGAATTTTGTGCAAATCCATTAATACGACCTCTATGTCCTCGGCATCATCAAGTTTCTGAATGGAAGTTTTCCTCACCTCCTTTGCCAGGTAAGTCATCCCCAGATTGTTTATAAATGCCGGCTGCGGAAAAACCCTTGAAATAAGGGAAATATCTTCAGATATATATCCTGTTTCCTCTAAAAGTTCTCTTTTAGCAGTTTTTGCAGGGTCTTTGTCTGAGTTGTCTACTAACCCGCCTGGTATCTCCAGAAGCACACATCTACACCCGTGTCTGTATTGTCTGACCATTACAATTTTATCGTGTTTAGTAATCGGTATGATATTGACCCAATCCGGGGAATCGAATACAAAAAAATCGTGTTCTTTTCCAGTTCTTGGAGAACGACACCGGTTTTTTTTGATATTAAATGGTCCCACTTGTGTGTGTTTATTAGATTCAATAATTTTCCATGATTTTATCATGAGAAATCCTTTTATAAATAATTTTAAAACGACCCTTACATCAGTAATGAAAAGACATTACAAGACTCCCAGATCAGAGAGCAATTCTCCCGAAGTTTTTACTGAAAGCAAGGGGAAAAGAGCAGTCTTTCTATACAGATTAAGTGTGTTTTCATGTACCTTTTCCGTTGTTGCAGCAGAGCAATCAGATACAATGACGGTCTTAAAATCATGGGCTATGGAATCCATGGCAGTTGTTAAAACACAAAATGGAGTTGCAATACCGGCAACTGCGCATAAGGTAACACCTTTATCCTTTAGATATTTCTCCAGACCAGTTTTAAAAAATGCAGAAAAACGTGGTTTTGGAAGCCAAAGATCATTTTCTTCACGTTCAAGTTCATCAATTACCTCCGCCCCCTCAGTGCCTGCCAGTGAATCTGGTTTCATTCTGCCGGTAAATATAAAATCATCCTCCTTAAAAGAATCTGTAGAATATATTACAGGCCAGTTATTATTTCTAAATTGTATTGTTAAATCCCTAATAGGTTTTATTATTGCCTTAGCATGAGGGGTAATCCTTAGATTACGCTCAGGGTCAAAGTAATCCTTAACCATATCAATAACCAGAATCGCCGGCTTTTCTTTTTTTACCATTATACACTCCTGATTTAAATAAGTTTAAAAAAATAAATGCAACGCACGTGGATAGACGATAGACATTTTTCATGTGGCACCAGATTTTTTTGCAAAGAGAAAATTGCTTAAAAAAAATATGTAAGGTGTTTTATCTTTGTAAGTAAATCATTTTTAAATCCTTTACTCTACATTCTAATAAAAATACGAAACATTATTGAAAGACGTTTCATGAACGTTTTTAATTGCCCTTATCATTTTTAGACAATTATTTCCCATTTGACAACCCCCATTGTGCAATGATATACAATTGCCATCCCTTCATACACCTCTTAAAGACCAGACAATGGTTGCCATCGCTACGATCGGACAATGATTGTCAGTCTCGCGAACACGATGTATCATGGTGAGGGGTCTTCATCGGTAACCATCAGATAAGGAGTTAACCATGAAAACGCACAGAGACGAACGCTTGATCCTCTG
>CBFDCD010000132.1:0-5803 GCA_965603225.1 uncultured bacterium | reverse complement strand
TTTTTTTGCCCCCTTTTGACCACTGAGCATCAAATTGCTTTATCAACTGAGTTTATCAATGCGATCAGGTTTTCTAAGATACGCTCGGTAGCGCCCCAGATGATTGCCCCATCATATTCAAAGGCAGGGGTTTTAAGGTCACTTTCTTTATACTCTATTGCAATAGGTTTTGGGTGGGGAGATTTTAGAAAAAATTGTAATGGAATCTCAATAAGATGGTTGACCTCTTGCCTGTTAATTTTAAATGAATAGGGAAATGGAACTATTCCAATAAAGGGATGAATGATAAAGTTGGAGGTAACTGTTGAGACATCGTCAAGAGGACCCAGAATTTCTACATCATCTCCTAAAATACCTACCTCCTCGAATGCCTCCCTCTTTGCAGTTCTTTCTAAATTTTCATCTCCTTCTTCAACTACACCACCAGGAAAGGATATCTCTCCCCCGTGATATTTTACTGTATCCGCCCGCCTTATCAAGAGAATCCAATATTGACCGTCTTTGATAAATAATGGCAACAATACAGATGAATGAGTGTAAGCTCCTCTCCTGTCCTCGATTATTTTTGGCTCCCTATTATTAAGAAATTCCTTTAATTTTTTTTTAAAGATAATTAAGTCTGGCATATTTTTAAGCTCTCAATAATTAACATTTGTTTGCGCACTATCGATGGATTTTTTTTAATTTACAGCCTTAAAACTAAACCCTTCCATAAACGTCCATATACTTATCAAATTCCTCTTTTAAAGAACTGTCCATGGCCCTTCTTTTCTTAAAAATTAAAAGGGGAACTTTATTGATATATAAATATTCCACTATTTCTCTAATGCCTGCAACAGAAAAAAAAGGTATTCCTGTCTTAGCTGTAAACTGCTCTATGGGGTTTAACCCTCTCTTATTAAGCATGGCTTTTCCCTCCCTATCATAAAGGGCTGTTGTTTGCTCCCTGTCAACAACGATTCCTATTCCAATAATACTACAGGAAAAACCTTGAGACTCAACCTCGTTATTAATCTTCTCTACAAGCTCTATTTTTGTGCCCATAGATGTTATTACATCATCTACAGCAAATACTGTGCATTTGTCAAAGAAGGTATTATTAACAAAAAGCGATGCAGATGCAGATCTTTCTCCGTGTTTTTTGGCCTCTTTTCTGTCATAGTCAAACAGAATTTCACGACCATGGTGCTCGAAAATAGCAGCAGCGGTTCCGGATGCAATAGAGCTGCCCTTGTAAGAAGGCCCTACTACTATATCAATTTTATCTAAAAGGGATTTGCCTGCAAGCATTTCTGCGAAGAAAGAGCCTAATTCAATCAATAGTCGGCCGGTATTAAATTTACCAATATTTATAAAGTATGGAGTTGGTCGACCATCTTTAAGTACAAGGCCCTTATCGAAGAATAACGCCCCTGTTTCTGCAAGCGTTAAACTTAAACGTTTTTTATATTCTTCCATTGTTTGATCCTTTTGTTCTGTCCAGGGTTAATTTGTTCATATTGGTTTTATAACCACTCAAAGGCTGAAAACGATAAATTTAAAAGAGATCTTGAAAAAATATTTGATTTGCAATTATTTTTGGATCTTTTATTGAAAAACCAGAATATCGGCGATTTTTGGTTACATATTATCTGAAGTCAATACTATATTCAACCCTTTATCCGCTTTAATCCGCACCCAGTTCTATAAAGCTAAAAGGAGTTATTGATCGAATTTAGTATAAGTAATAGAATTTCAGGGAACTTCTCAATACGTTGAAATACAATAAAAGCAAAGTAATTCTGGCCATATATTGTAAATTGCAGGGGTTCGATTTATCGAACCCTTCCCTATCGGGCTTGATAACTCAAGCCCCTACAGAATCCCAACTTATGAGAGTTACAATTTTAGTTGGATAGAGATGCCTCATTTTTTTAAGGAGGTGTCCCGGTAAAAAAAGGAAGGGTGATAAGAGATAGGAAATTTAACCCAGCAGGCGGTAGTTTTATAGATGGGTATTTTAATTTTTTGTGGTGAATATAGTAATGGTCATAGTGGTTTGTGCAAAATACACCTGAAGCATGTTTTTCTTGATTTCTTTTCTTGATTCAATGTTTTCTCCTTGACAATAAAATATGCTGTAGTTTATATCTTTGCATGATTTTGTTGTGTCTTGTAAATTTTTTTTCATGTTATGTAAGAGGTTTTAGATGGAAAATGCAATAAAAATAACTAAAGCAGAATCTTCTATTGTGTCCCTTATGGGCAAAATACCTGTTCTCTCTCATTACTCAAATTCCAGGGGCTGGTCTTTTTTGATTAGCTGGGGCCATAGATTATCAGGATTAACATTGGTATTTTATATGTTTGCCCACCTCTATACCCTGTCACTTTTATTTAACCCTGCACAGTTTGATGCTGATATGAAATTTCTCCATAATTTTCTGTTTACCTTTCTTGAATGGTGTGTAGCCATACCTGTTATATTCCATGCACTTAATGGGGGAAGACTAATCTTATATGAGATATTCCATATAAGGGCAGAGGAAATGGTAATACGTTTAATGGTCATTATCAGCCTTATTTATATTGCTATTGTAGGATTTTTCTTTGTTGGAGAAAGCCCACAGGTTTCAGCAACCTTATTTTGGTCAATTACTATTATTATAAGCCTAACCGCATTTTTTATTGTACTCTTCAGGTTATGGAATACTGAAAATTCCATACTCTGGAAACTCCAGAGGATTACTGGCGGATTAATGTTCCCAGTCCTTATAGGCCATATGATGTTTATGCATATGAATTATTTGACAGGGCATGACAGCAGAACTGCTTTGTTACGGATGCAGAGTCCGTTTATAAAGGGTATTGATTTTATATTTATCGTTTTCCTGCTTTTTCATGCAGGATATGGTATGTTTAGCATTGTTACCGATTATCTAAGGCCAGGCCCCTTACTCAAGTCTTTAACTTTTTTGATTATAGTGGTGATGCTTGTGTCGGCCTTTTTTGGCATTAGACTTGTGACTGTTTTATAAAGGAGACAATGATGGTAGAAGAATTGGCTATAGATTCCACATTAAGGTGTGATGTTCTGGTTATTGGAGCCGGTGGGGCAGGGCTTAGGGCTGCCGCTCAAATATGTGAGGAAAAGCCGGAAACAAAAATAATAGCCCTTACAAAGGTCACAAGCCCGCAGAAATCACATACAACTACTGCACAGGGAGGAATGGCCGCAGTTGACCCAAAAGACTCGGAAGACAGACCTTTATTTCATATGTTTGATACCTGGAAGGGCTCAGATTGTTCTGCCGACCAGAACGTGATTAAAAAGGTCTGTGAAACAGGCTGGGAAGAGGTGGTGTGGCTTGAGAGGCATGGGATGCATTTCAGCCGCACAGAGGAAAGCAGGATTGCGAAAAGACCCTTTGGCGGACATATGCTTAATTTTGGAGAAAAAAAGGCATTCAGGGCGTGTTATGAGGCGACGAGAACCGGCAAAGGTATAATGGACACCGTCTGGGATGAGTGCCTCAAGTATGGAGTAAATTTTATTGGACAGTGTATAGCAACAGAGCTTCTCTTTGAGGATGACAGATGCATCGGCGCTCTTATATTTAGATTTCCAGAAGGTAAATTCAAGGCGGTTCTTGCAAAGGCGACTATTATCGCAACAGGTGGAAAAACAAGGATGTACCAGGTCAGCACCAACTGTAGGGGAAACACTGGTGACGGCCTTGCAATGGCGCTTAATGCCGGTCTTCCGGTTATGGACCTGGAGGCGGTCCAGTTTCACCCAACAGGCATTATAGGCCCTGGTATTTTGGCCAGTGAGGCGCTAAGAGGGGAAGGGGCCATATTGAAGAATAAAGATGAAGAGCCCTTTATGGAACGCTATGCGCCTACCGCCAAGGACCTTGCCCCAAGAGATCTTATATCCCGTTCGATTATTACAGAAATCCGAGAGGGTAGGGGTCTTTTTAACGAGGATCACAATGCCAACCATGTTTGGTTAGACTTGCGACATCTACCGAAAGAGGTTCATGAGAAAAAAATCCAGGAAATCGAATCTTTTTTTAGACGGTTTGTCGGGGTTGATCCTGAAACGGAACTTTGCCCTGTCGCGCCGACCGCCCACTATCAGATGGGTGGTATTCCTACAAACGAGTATGGGGATGTACAAAGGGATGCTGAAAACATTGTACCGGGTCTTTTTGCCTGCGGGGAGGCTGCTGCTGCTTCCCTGCACGGGCTGAACAGACTTGGCACAAACTCCCTTCTGGAGTTGATTACAATGGGTAAGGTTACTGGAAAACAGGTTGTTGAATACCTGAAAGACGCAAAGGACCCGGAAGAATTACCTCCTAATGCAGGCAATATAACATTTGGTCAGTTTTCCACCTATCTTAATGCCCAGGGAAATGAGAATTATGCGGATGTTCGGGATACATTGCGGCGAACAATGATGGATAAAGTAGGTATATTCAGGAGTGAAAAGCCATTGCTTGAGGCAATTGATAAACTAAAAGAGCTAAGGGAAAGGGCAATGCACATATCCATGAACCTCACATCCCTTCATGCGAATCAAGATTTGTGGCAGATTTGGGAATTGAATAATTTAATTACCGTGTCCGTAATAATTGCACAGGGAGCCTTGGCAAGAAATGAATCAAGAGGGGCACATTTTAGAGAGGATTACCCTGAGAGAAGCAATGAATTTAACTATCACACCCTTGTTTACATGCAGGAATTCAATAAAATCTCCTTTGATAAAAGGCCTATAGATATGAGCCTTTTTAAGGCAAAAGGGGAGCGTTATGAAATGTTTGATTATATAGAAAGAAAATATTGATACTTTATGAAAGAGGAAACAGATGTCTAAGCCATATAAAATAACCTTGGAGATCAACAGGTATGACCCTGACACAGAGCTCTCATGGATTCAGAGCTATACGGTTGAGGCAGGCGGTATACTCAGGTTTGTAGATGTATTACGTAAAATTAATGACGAGCAGGACCCAACCCTTGCCTGGGCCTCTTCCTGCGAGCATGCACAATGTGGTAGTTGCGGTATAATTGTCAATGGAAAACCACTTCTTGCCTGTGAGCTATTGGTAAAGGACGCAATCGAGCAATTCAAAACACATATATTTAAACTGAAGCCTTTAACAGTGGCTCCGGTTTTAAGGGACCTGGTCGTAGATTTAGAAATGGCATATGAAAGGGTTCATAAGGCAAAACCGTATCTTATTAAGCCGGCCCCTGTTCCCCAAGAAGGGGATGAGTATAGAATATCTCAAGAGAAACTTGAGACATATATTGAGGCTACACAATGCATTAACTGTTTTTGCTGTGCTACTGCGTGTATAAGTAGTCATCATCACTTTATTGGACCAAATGCCACAATGGCCAATATAGTCCGTCTCATGGATCCAAGGGAAACAGCAAAGGAAGAAAGGATGGAGATATTATACAGGGAAGATGGCGTTTACAGATGTCATACATCCAGGGCATGTTCCTTTGTCTGCCCGAAGGAGATAGATGTATCCCATTTTTTAGCCCTTGGCAAGGAAGGAAGGTTTTAAATGGCAGGGATCAGCCAATAAGCCCTTAGATTTTTTGATTGAACCCTTTGATTTATTATTTTCAGATATTGAGTATTTGCAAAGGCAGGGTCATAGAATTTTCCCTTGACTGTTTTTGTGTTAGTAATTAAAGACTATGTTCAAACCTTTAGAATATGATACTATAATTATTGAATGATTTATTTATAGGAGGTAACCATTTCTAAAAAACCTGTCGTAAGGGTTAACGAACAAATAAG
>CBFDCD010000131.1:0-5833 GCA_965603225.1 uncultured bacterium | reverse complement strand
CTTTTAATCAACATTGAGCTTTTTTCTATAAAAGTCACCCTGTGATATTGCCTGTCTTCATCTACAATATTCTCAAACCTTTTGCCGTATTTCAATTTGATCCATGCATTAAAATCAAATTTACTTGCAAGATTATACAGATACCAGTTTAAGGGATTGAAACCGGGCTTCCTTGATACAGCCGCACCAAAGTCTATAATGTAGGGCATTCTTCCATTTACAACAAGAAGATTGTCCTTTTTCTTAAGGTCCATATGGGCGATACCCGCCCTGTGCATTTCTTTTATAAGACATAACAGATTTTCAAAAAAAACACGGCGGTCCCTTATTCTGGCATCACGCACTGTTATCCCATCAATAAATTCAAGAACCAGGTATTTACCTTTTATAAGACCGTAACATTTGGGCACCCCTTTAATCCCTGAAAGTTTGGAATAAATCCTGTATTCCCTGCGTAACATTGTCCTGCCAATGAGTTTTTCAAACAACCCTTCTTTAGGAGACTTGATAATGAGACTGTTTGTCGTATCTTTATAAAGATATACTTGGCCCTGATACCCGCCACTGAGAACATTGGAGCTATCTTTAATACTTTCCCTGATCCATAGAAGAAGTTTTTTTTCGGTAATGCCGTTAATATTTTTAAGCATGGTTACAATTTGCAGTCTAAAAAAGGCCCATAGATAATATATAAAACCAAAACAAAAGGAACAGCGCAATAATTGGCTCACCATTCTGCAGCAGGCTCTGTCGGAAAGACCAGCTTCCTAATGAGGGAAATCCCTTTAAACTAAAATTTGGAATAAGGGCACGAGTCTTTTTGCGCCATTGTTCCCACTCCTCTTTAAACATGTTATGAAGTCTTTCATCTTCTCTGTTGATTGCCTGGGGGTAAAAGGTCAGCAGAATTACTATCAGAAGGGGAAGGCCCCACCACAAGCCGGAGGCAAGGGAAAATCCAACCCCCAATGTGATGTTTCCTACATAAAGTGGGTGTCTTACATATGCATAAGGCCCGTCAGCGGCAAGTGTTTTGTCTTTTTTGATATGCCCGGATGCCCACAGTCTTATAGCGATACCCAAGATAACTAACAGAAGCCCAGTAAGTAGCAGAATCTTAAAAGGTTTCCCTGCTATACTGACAAGCATAACAAAGGAAATACCAATGAATTGTCTAAATCTTTCTCTGTGGTATCGTATATCCTTAAGAAATTTTTGTAATCCTAAATCCATTTTATCAATCCTTTTTTAAATCGTATGTTAATTGGCGCATTAGGGGAGCTATACCCAGGAAGTCCACAATTTTCGATTTTTCAATGGTCCTGAACATCAATAGCTGCGTTGTTCAGGATAGCAATAGCTTGGCTTGCTATTACGAGCCTTCACGCCTTGCTCTTGATACTCATTGCTCACCGAAAGAACGCAATTTATAACCTTCCGGGGTATAAATTTCGACGCCCTTCAGTAATTAGAATAATAGTGTCTTCTTAAAATTCTGGGAAATTTTAAACAGAAGTTTGAAAGTTAACAATTAAACATTAAAAGTGCAAAAGAAAAAACTCAAAAGAGCAGGGTTTCGTAACATTTCATTGTAACGTCTTATTTCCAGCATGTGATTTTTATATTTTAATTTTTCTAAAGACAGCTATCAATTTATCTAAAAATAAATTAGAGTAACAGTATGGGAAATGATACAGTAAAAAATTTTTCCGACACCCACCGTTGGTTAGTCTTCGGTGTATTCTCACTGATATACTTCTTTGTCTATTTTCACCGTGTCTCTACGTCAGTTATTGCCCATGACCTTTTAGTCACTTTTCAGACCAACGCCACGGCCCTGGGGCTTATGTCATCAATGTATTTCTATTTTTACGCCCTTGAACAACCATTAGTTGGTCACCTGTCTGATATCATAGGCCCTCGAAGGGTTGTTGGAATTTGGTCTTTGGTCGCAGCCATTGGGTGTATTGTGTTCGGATTGTCCCCCAGTATTCAATGGGCTGCATTTGGCCGCGGGATAATTGGTTTTGGCGTTGGAGGTGTTTATGTGCCTGCCATGAAGGCATTGTCCCAATGGTTTAAAAAAAGAGAGTTTTCCACCATGACTGGACTTCTGCTTGCATCGGGCAATATCGGGGCCATAGTTGCAACTACACCACTGGCATGGGTTGTCAGCATGTGGGGCTGGAGGGCAAGCTTTTTCATCATTGGATCAGTTACCTTTCTCCTGGCAATTCTAACACTTTTTATTGTCCATGATTTTAGCACATCAGATGAACCGCTTAAGAAGCCGTCTTCCTCTGAGAAAAAAACGCGTATGACTACCTCGGGAATATTTATTAATATTTTGACTTTACCGAGGTTCTGGATACTGGCGACAATTTTCTTTTGTGTCTTTGGTACCTATTTTACATTCCAGGGGCTATGGGCAACGCCTTTCCTTATGTCCATATTTAAAATTGACCGTTTGCAGGCCAGCAGCTTAAACATGCTGATCCCTGTGGGATTTATTCTTGGAGCGCCATTGTATGGATGGCTTGCAGATAAGGTATTTAAAAACAAGGTCAATGTACTTTTCTCACTCTTGGCTATAGAAACGATTATATGGATTTTTATTACATTTTACAGCTACATATTAGGGAAAGGTGGAATGGCCGTGCTTTTACTCATCATGGGAGGTACAGCCGGCGGCCTGGGCACCACTATATGGTCATTAGTCAGAGAGACTACTGACAGCTCAATTCTCGGAATCACCACTGGTCTGCTCAATCCATTTCCTATCCTTGGCGCCGCCATACTCCAGACATGGACAGGGGCAATGCTTGACCGCGCAAGGGAGGTATCCGATATTTTACAGCCTTTCGTATACAGAGGGGCCTTTCTGCTCTGCCTTTCTGCGCTTGGTATTTGTCTCATTGTATGCGGATCTTTGAGGAGGCATCTCCTCGTAAAGGAATAATGGGAACATAAGATGCCTGCGCATGCAGTATCACCCTTTAAAGGGCCAGTCAAGGCTCATTCAGGTACTCAAATAAAACGGTTGTAAGATATAGTAAATGACATATGAAGATGTGACCCTAAATCCTAAAATACTTGACTTGACAGTGTTCTTTATTTTGTGGCAAAATTGATGCTAAAAAATAGTGGCTCAATACGCAAAAACTGAGTGTGCAGTGATTATCTTAGTCTAATTTTAGAACATTCTCCCTTCAATTCTAATTCCTGTTTTTAGCCTTACCAATTTCAGCAGCTTTTAAAAAAACCCACTAACACTCATCATACTTTGCTTTTTATTTTCAGTGGTAACTAAGATGGATAAAAAGGGAAATAAACGGGGAAAGATACTGGTCGTTGACGATGATCCCCTCATTTGCCAGCTTTTGGCAAAAGCCATAAGGCTCAAAGGATATGAGCCTCTTATAAGCAATGAACCTCACAACGCCTTAGAAATATCTAAAGGAGAAAAGTTTGGTCTGTCTTTCGTAGATATCAATCTTCCAGGCATGAATGGTCTTGACCTTGCCTCTAAGCTAAAGGAGCAGGACCAGAATAGGGAAATAGTCTTTATCACAGGCCATGGAACCTTTGACAGCGCGCTCCGTGCCATCAAAATAGGTGCCTATGACTATTTGAGAAAACCTTTCGGTATTGATGAATTCAATCTTTGCCTAAAGCGTTTCCAGTTAAGAGAGGAGCTAAAAGAGAAGATAAGACTGGCTGAACAGCGTTATTTTCATCTCGTCCAAAATATCCCCCTTCTTATATATGTGCTTTGTAGTGATTTCCGCCTGAATTTTATCAACGATGCATGTTACGCAATGCTTGGCTATACCCCGGATGAGGTCTTGAATGATCCAAAATGGTTATTTGAGTGTATACACCCAGATGACCGTGTGCACATAAAAAAATTATTTCAATCGGCGTTTAAGTCGAAGGGGAAATCTTTTTCCATAGATTGCCGCTTCATACATAAAAAAGGCCATTTGGTCCATACCATCTTAAAATCTATCCCTAATGTTAAAGATGACCCTGATGTAAATCACTTAGAAGGAATTATTGTGGATATTACTGATCGAGTTTTTCTTGAAAAGGCAGTGGTACAAAAGGAAAAAATTAAAACCTTGGGTTCAATCGCTGCAGAAGTAGCACATGAGATCCGAAATCCATTGGTCTCCATAGGGGGCTTTGCAAGACGACTTCAGAAAAAAAGTCCTGAATTGACTGAAAGCGCCATTATTTTGAATGAATCCATACGCCTGGAGAAAATATTAGACAGGATAAGGGATTATATCAAGCCGGTAGAAGTCCGTCCTGAGACCAGCTCCGTAAACGATTTGATTACCTACTGTGTAGAACTTCTCTCACCGGAGATAAAACGTAATCATGTATCATGTCACCTAAATTTAAGTCCCCTGCTATCGGCTATTTATGTAGACAGGGACATACTGATACAGGTATTCATCAATCTTATCCGAAATGCCATGAAGGCTATGGAAAAAGGAGGAGATCTTTTTATTAAAACCTTTGAAAGCAACCAAAGCCTGAATATTAATTTCAAGAATAAAAACCTTAATAAGAAGGTAGGAAATTCCGAAAAACTGTTTCTACCCTTTGATGAAGGTGGACAGAGCATTGGATTACCCCTCTGTTATAAACTGCTAAGGAACATGGGGGGTCTTCTCTTTTTTGAGCAGGATCAGGATTATATCATCTTCACCGTTTCACTACCAAAAGCAAAAGACAGCATGCTGGAGCCGGATAAATAATCGCAGAGTAGTATGGTTACAAGGAACAGGTTTAAGTTCCTTGATATTTTACTTCACCTGTAATAACATGTCGTCAGTCTAAAGTTACTATAAAATTCACTTAATAATAGAGCATGTCTTGAAAATAACTGCCGTCATACCTGCACGATATCATTCAAAACGTTTTCCAGGAAAGCCCCTTGCATTAATCGCAGGAATCCCCATGATTCAACATGTCTACCAGAGGTCCAAACAATGTACGGAATTGGATGAAGTGTATGTGGCAACCGATGATATCAGAATTTATAACTGTGTTACAGGATTCGGTGGTAAGGCCCTTATGACAGTTAGTGATCACCCGTCTGGAACAGACCGAATTTTTGAGGCAACAGATAAAATTAAAACAGATGACCAAGACATCGTTGTAAACATACAGGGCGATCAGCCTGTTTTTCGTCCATCTATACTATCTGATTTGATAAGACCCCTTAAAGATGACTCTAAAATCCCCATGTCAACCCTCATGTATAAGATAAAAAAACATACGGACATACATGACATAAACAAGGTAAAGGTAGTGTTTGACAGCAACAAATATGCCCTCTATTTTTCCCGTTTGCCTATACCCTTTTGCAGGGATGAAAACACAGCCAATGAATACTACAAACACATAGGGGTATATGCATATAGGAAAAAATTTCTGCGCACATTCACAGGGCTTTCCCGGGGAATATTTGAGAAAACAGAAAAACTTGAACAATTACGCGCCCTGGAGCACGGTTTTAAAATAAAGCTGATAGAGACGGACTATGATTCTATTGAGGTAGATGTTCCGGAAGATATCAAGGTTGTCGAAGAAAAACTGTTTGGAGATGAGAGAGATTCTATCTGATAACAAGCAGAATAGTCTTCATTATTATTCTTTGAGGCAACTTTTATCAAACGTTTAATGCATCTAAACCTGATTAAGCTCCCTTTAGAAATCTATCCTTTATTGCATGGCAACTAAACGCTAATATCTCCACATTTGTTATAATTTTAAAATCCCTTGGAAAAAAATTGAAAAAAATCAAATCTTACAAAATTCA
>CBFDCD010000130.1:0-5846 GCA_965603225.1 uncultured bacterium | reverse complement strand
CCAACTATCCTACCTAAAATTTGGCCAGGGTAAATACGATGAGGCTATATCACTGTATAAGTCGTATCTTGAGAAAGATGAGACTGATTCTATATATCGTTCCATGTCTCTCTTTGGTCTTGCAGCAGCATATGAGGCAAAAAAAGATTATCAGTCATCTATACGTTATTTGCAAAAAATAATTGACGGTGAGAACACTCTTCTAAAAGAAGAGGCAATGTTTTCTTTAGGCAGAATGTATAGCCTTAGCGGTCAGATGGAGAAGTCAAAAAATATTTTCAAAGATTTCGTAGATCAGTTTAAGAACTCGCCACTTCTCCCGTTAGCAAAGGCAGGCATTGAGAACAGTATATAAAAGAGATTTTTCCATCGTTATTCAAGCGGATGCGGCCTATCAAATCCTTATAGATTTTGTAAACTTAAAGCAGGATATAAAAATCAAAGTAAAAGGCCTAAAACAACTTTAAGGTAGAGTGTTTTAGTCCTTTAAACTTACGTATTTCTGTCCGATTTAATTTTTTACTTTTGCTGTAACGAATTCCAAAATAGTCTATGAATTAAATAAATCTGGTTTTTTCAAAACCATCTATATGCCCCTTGAAAGATTTTTTCTGTATCATTATAAAATTATACAATTATGAAAAATGTTCTAACTTTTATTATGGCTGGCGGTAAGGGAGAACGATTAATGCCATTGACTCAGGATAGGACAAAGCCAGCAGTTCCATTCGGAGGCATTTACAGGATTATAGATCTGGTACTGAGTAATTGTATAAATTCAGAGCTTTATAAAATAATAGTCCTAACCCAATATAAATCGCAATCCCTCACAGAGCACTTAGAGAACGGGTGGAATATATTCAATCACAAATTAGGACATTTTTTAAAAGTTGTTCCGCCTCAGCAAAGGGTCAGCGGAGATTGGTATCAGGGCACTGCAGATTCTATTCGCCAGAATATTTATCTTATTGAACAGTCAATGGCGCGATATATTTTAATTTTGTCAGGCGACCATATCTACAAAATGGATTATGACCGCTTTTTAAGGTATCACATTGAGAAAAATGCAGATGTCACCATTTCCCTAATGGAAACAGGGCTGGATATGGCATATAATTTTGGCATCGCTGAGGTTGATGAGGATTATCAAATCCATGGATTTCAGGAAAAACCAAAAAAAACCCCCAAAACCATTCCAGGTAACCCTGATAGAGTACTGGCATCTATGGGCATTTATATATTTAAAACAGATATCCTCTTGAACGCCCTTCAATTAAAAGATAAAAATGATTTTGGAAAAGACATAATACCCTATTTAATTACTAAATCAAAGGTGTATGCATACCCCTTACAACAGCAAAATATAATTGAAGATTATGTATATAATATCCATGGGGATAGTGAAAAAAGGCTCAGCTTAGAATATGCGAAAGATTCTTCATACTGGAGGGATATCGGTACATTGGATGCTTATTGGAATGCAAATATGGATTTAACTGGGCTTAATCCACCATTCAATCTTTATGGTAAAACCTGGCCTATTAACACATACCAATTACCTGCACCACCAGCAAAGTTTAACTTCAGCAACGAAAGAACCGAAGGTCTTAGGGTAGGTAAGGCCCTTGATTCAATAGTGGCTCCAGGTTCAGTGATTAGTGGCATTGTAAGAAACTCGGTTATTTCTTACTATACCCTTATACGGAGTTGGGCAACGGTTGAGGAATCAGTGATTATGGATTATGTTGTAGTGGGGCGTTATTGTAAGATAAAAAAGGCTATCATTGATAAGCATAATATTATTCCATCAAGAACAGAGATTGGTTTCAATCCAAGTGAAGAAAGAAAAAAATTTACAGTGACGCCAAGGGGTATTGTTGTTGTACCAAAAGGTTTTTTTAAATAATAGATGTATTGTATATCGATCGTATGTATGGCTGGGGAGTTAATTTTTATTTGAAAGGCCTGCAACCCATGCATAAACATCCCTTAAAGCAAGTTTGTTTTCCTTTGCAATTCTTTTGCACTCTTCATATTCCGGCACAAGGTCTGCCTCTTTATCATTGCCAATGATTTTTTTAACCTTCATGTTACCCCAAGGGGATTTAACAGTAATGGTTTGCCTCTCTAAGAGTTTCCTTTCCATATAATTAATGCGAATCCCTATGGCAGTTGACTCTTTAAAAATGATAGATGCAAGCAACTCTTTATCTTCGGGCCGTGAAATAACCTCAATTCTTATGCCTGGCCTGTTTTTCTTCATCTGTATATGGGTAAAATTTACATCCATGGCGCCTGCATCAAATAGTCTTTCCATCAAGTAGCCTAATAACTCCGGGTTACTATCATCTAAGTTTGACTCAAGAACTACTATTATATCATGCTCCTCTTTGTTTTGATCATTTCCAATAAGGATTCGCAAAAGATTAGGTCTGCCATCAAGGATTTTATCACCAACCCCGTAACCTATATTGCTTATTGTCATTGGAGGCATGGGTCCAAAGGAAGAACATAAAGAAGTGACTAATGCTGCACCTGTAGGTGTTACAAGCTCGGCATCTTGACCTGTTTGAAAGACAGGAACCCCTTTCAAGAATTCCATTGTTGCAGGTGACGGTATTGGAATTTCACCGTGTGCACTTTTTATAATCCCGCTGCCTAATGCAATTTTTGAGGCAAAGAGCCTCTCAATATTTAAAAGATGAACACCTGCAACAGATGCCACGATATCAATAATAGAGTCAACAGCACCTACTTCGTGAAAGTGTATGTTATCTGGTGAAACATGATGTATTTTACCTTCAGCTATTGCCAGCTTTTCGAAAATAAATACAGATTTTTCAATAACAGGTAAAGGAAGGTCGCTTTCATGCAGGAGATTTATTATATCTTTTAAATGCCTTGCCTTACTATCAGTTTTCTGAAGAGAAACATAAAATTTCGTTCCGTAAATGCTGTTTCTCTCCTCTTTCTTTGCTGATATTTTATAGCCGCTCAGGGTAAGTCCTGAAAGGACATTCTGAAGTTCTTCAATGTCCAGGCCGGCGTCAATCAGGGAACCGACAAACATGTCACCGCTTACTCCGGAAAAGCAATCAAAATAAGCTATTTTCATATCTTCCCTGATTCCTCATGACCCAGTTGCTTTTTCCCGAGCCTCTTGTTTCTTTTTACATCCAATGCATAGGGTTGTAACAGGCCTAGCATCCAGCCTTTCTTTGGATATATTTTTTCCGCATACTTCGCATATCCCGAAGGTATCATTATCAATTCTCTCAATGGCTTCCTTGATCTTTTCAATTAATTTTCTCTCTCTATCCCTAAGCCTTAAAAGAAAATTCCTGTCTGTCTCTAAAGAAGCCCTGTCTGTAGGGTCAGGAAAATTATCCTTTGTATTGGTCATTCCACTGACGGTCTTAAACGCCTCATCGATCAATTCATCAAGCTGTTTCTGGAGTAAATTTTTAAAATAATTTTTATCTTCCTTGTTCATTTTTAAACCCTCAAATTAAGCTGTACAATTTCTAATTTCCCATAATTTTTTCCCAGAACTCCCTTGTCTTGGAAGGTTTTTTTTGTTTCTCAATCTCAATAAATTCCATCAACAATTCCCTTTGTCTTTGGTCTATCTTTTTTGGTATGTTGATCATAATTTGAACAAAAATGTCTCCAAACCCTTTTCCTCTCTTAAGGCTTGGCATACCTTTTCCCTTTGCTCTGATAATCTTACCTGGCTGAGTTCCTTCAGGGATAGTAATATCTATTTTTCCATTATCGCCCAAAATGGGGACTGAAACCTCGGCACCTAAGATAGCCTGTACGAAAGATACTGGGATCTGGCATCTCAGGTCATCTCCCTCTCTGACAAAAAAATCGTGATCTTTAATGTAAATAACTACGAATAGATCCCCAGGTAGTCCTCCTTTTTCTCCGGGCTCTCCTTCTCCTTGAACCCTCAGTTGAATACCAGTGTCTAAACCTGGCGGAACCCTTATCAAAACCTTTCTTTCGGCCTTTGTTTTCCCTGTCCCCATACATGCGCTGCATGGATCATTAATTACAGAGCCGGTGCCATTACATGTCGAACAGACTGTTCTAATCTGAAAAAATCCTTGAGAATGAAGGACCTCTCCCTGACCATGACATGTTGGACAAATTCCAGGCTCACTCCCTGGCTTAATCCCAGAGCCTTCGCATTTATCACAGGTATCCCATCTGTTGAAAACAATTTCTTCTTCCTTTCCCTTGTATGCCTCCTCAAGGGTGATTTCTAAATTGTATCGTAGATCATTTCCTTTTCTTGCCCTTGTCCTTCTTGAACCCCTTCCCCCAAAGCCGAAAAAGTCCTCAAATACATCACCAAAAGTGGAAAAAATGTCCTCAAATCCGCTAAAGCCTGAAAAACCCGTTCCTTTAAGGCCATCATAACCATAAAGATCATATATCTTTCGCTTTTCTCTGTCTCTTAATATCTCATAGGCCTCTGCGGCTTCTTTAAACATCTCCTCAGCCCGCTGATCCCCTGGGTTTCTATCAGGATGATATTTAAGGGCAAGTTTCCTGTAGGCCTTTTTTATCTCATTTTCATCTGTATCTCTGGAGACACCAAGTATTTCATAACAATCTCTTTTATTGGACATGACTATAAATTGCTCTCCACGATTTCCTGTTTGTCGTCTATATTTTCACTGTCTTCTTTAGGAGGATTATCTGTCTCAATAAATAAATCTTGATTTTGGATACTATTATCTTTTTTAACTTCTATCACCTTTCCTGCGGCAATCTCTCTTAAGGCAAGGACTACCTCCTCGTTTGAAGATGAGACAAGGGGTTTCTCACCCTTTCTTAATTGAATGATTCTCTTTGTGACTAAGTTTGCCAGGCTATATTTATTATAACCAAGATTCAAACAGTCTTCTATTGTAATACGAGCCATAAAAACTCCCTTTAAAAAATTTAACATAGTAATAATTTAGCTTTTTAAAACAAGCAAGATGCTAATAATTCCTTTCCTTCACTATAGCACCTTCACGTAAGGCAAAAGTATATAAATTTATAAATATAATGTCTCAGATGATAAAGGTAAAGAATTTTTTACTTAAATTATAATTTTTTTTGATATTTAGTTGTTACTACTTTACAAAAAAACCTCGAAATACGACTATACACTGTTATTATAGATCAGTAACATGCTTGTATCACACTATTTTTTTATTAGAAATCAGAGACAGGCAATGAACAGGTTTTTTAGTCCAAACGCTATTTAATTATAAGGATTTGTCAAGGATGTTACAACGGTTCCATTAAAAAACCTAAGATCTTTTATTTTTAGTGCGTTGTCATTTGGCCATGTCTGAGAGGATTGAACAAGAGTATTGGAGAGTTGGAGTACCGGAGTATTGGAAATTAGAGCTGTTAGTTTTTCATGAACCCCCTTTGCCTAATATTTCGATACGTGATCAGGTAGCTTTTTCAACACTCCGTCAATTCAGTACTCCATAGCTTCATTAGCCATTGAAACGCCAATAGACTGAATCCCTTGTGAGGGTAATCAAGGCCAGGTTTCCTGCACCAGGACATTTACTTATAATAGTAAATTTTTTTTAAAACAATCAATAAAAGGATTCCTTATTTATAAAAAATAATCTATTATTTACAGGATTATTAATATTTGACAAACCTGTAAGAAGCCTTTTACGAGCGATTTTGGCCTCTTTTGGAAAAAGATTCATAAAATGCAGAGCGTTAATCCGCCTCAGGCGGATTAAAATCGCCACAATGTTTGAGGCCTTTAGGCCGAGTTTTTGGCGATTAGCGAAGTATTTCATGAATCCCAAAATGGGCAT
>CBFDCD010000129.1:0-5928 GCA_965603225.1 uncultured bacterium | reverse complement strand
CTCTTCGCTCCAGATGGGATCTCCGCGCCTCTCCGACAAGTTTCAAATCTCACATCAAAGATACAAAATAAATCCGGCATGTCGCGGAATAAACTACTTTTGGCTTGCCATGAAGGATGCCTAAGAATCTAAAAAATGAACTAAAACATACCACTTTTCTGTACCAGCTCAATAAATAGTGTTAACCATATTTTTACCTTAATATACAGTTGCGGGGCAAAAGGGATTTTCTTCTGCTCCTTTTTATTGAGCTATTACACTTTTGTCTTGACACCCTATCTTTTTCTTATCTATATATAGTTACATTGTAGCTAAAAAATAGCTAAATTAACGAGCTAACCGTTAAGGAGTTAAAAATGGACATAGTTGTAGAAATTTCAAAAATTGTCGGTGAAGAGAATGTTTTTTCTGACCTTGTTGAGCGTATGTCCTACTCACGAGATTTATCAGTACACGAGGGGATACCGGATATAGTTGTCTTTGCCAATACTACAGAGAAAATTTCAAATATTATGCGACTTGCTAATCAGGAAAAAATACCTGTTACAGTACAAGGCTCAGGCACGGCAACAACAGGCGCATCCCTTCCTGTAAAAGGCGGCATATTATTAGATATTCATACTATGAACAAAATCCTTGAAATCAATAAGGATAACTTTTATGCAAGGGTAGAACCAGGTGTTATTTGCAATCAGCTCAATGGCGCTCTCAAAAAACAAAACCTTATGTTCCCGCCTAATCCTGGAAGTGAGGCCATAGCAACAATAGGCGGCATGATGTCTACCAATTCCAGCGGTCACAGGGCGGTAAAATACGGAACTGCCAAGGATTATGTAAAGGCCCTCAAGGTAGTTCTTGCTGACGGAACTATTATTGAGACGGGCTTTAAAACACCTAAATCATCATTTGGTTATGACCTGAACCATGTTTTCGCCAGTTCAGAGGGTACTCTTGGAATTATGACAGAGATTACCGTTAAAATCCAAGTTATTCCGGAATACAACGCCCTTGCACTGGCTATCTTCCATGATCTCTTTGCCGCCGGCAAGGCAGTTACTGACATAATCGGCTCCGGCATTCAACTGACTGCATGCGAGATTATGGATAAATACAGCCTTAAGGTAGTAGAAAGCGCAATAGGCAAGGATGTCAGTAAGATTGAGGCCATGTTGATAATAGAGGTAGACGGCGCTAAGGAGTCTGTGGTCAAAAATATGAAAAGGATTGGTGATATCTGCAAAAAATACGACGTCCAGGAATTTACATGGAGTGATGACCCTGTCAAGGCCGGAGAAATAATGGAGGCAAGGGGTAAGCTTGTACCGACGTTATCAAGAATCAAACCGGGCAACAGGCTTGTTGCAATATCAGAGGACCTTGGAATCCCTCCAACAAAAATACCTGAAGTCATTAAAAGGGCACAGGAAATATCCGATAAATATAAATTACTCATTACCACCTTTGGTCATATTGGCGATGGAAATGTACATACTACCTTTGTCACTGATATGAGAAGCCGGGATGAATGGGAGAGATTGCGGCCGGCAGCGGACGAACTGGCTGAGCTGGCGCTTGAGATGGGAGGCACAGTAACTGCCGAGCACGGGACTGGTCTCGCCAGGGCGCCTTACATAGAAAAACAATTGGGCCCTGCCCTTGAGGTAATGCGTACCATCAAGAATGCATTAGACCCAAACAATATCCTCAACCCAGGTAAAATGGGATTAGAGAGAAAGAAATACGACATATATGATCATTTTGCATTTCAGCCGCTTATTGACCATCCTGAAGGTGTAAATTCCTTCGGAGTGGATATTGATAACGAGGTAATTGCATGTATTCATTGTGGTTTCTGTCGCCTTGGATGTCCCACATTCAGCATAACCCAGAGAGAGTCAAGAAATGCCAGGGGAAGAAACGCTCTCGCATTTAATTTAATGAATGGGACATTGGAGCCTTCAATAGAATTGGCCGAGGCATTTTACAGTTGCACCACCTGCCAGGCCTGCACCTATTTCTGCCCTGCCCAGGTTCGAGTAGATGAAATTATTGAAGGGGTTCGTGAAAAACTCTACGAGGCAGATTTTACCCCGGACCCAGTGCTCGCCGTGAGAGACAATATAGCAAATACAGGTAATATTTACGCAAGCACTAAAGAAGAAAGGATTGATATTTACCCCTCGATTCTCAAAAAAAGATTTCAGAAGGGCGAACTTAAACCTAAGGCAGAAACCCTTTTATTTATGGGATGCGTGCCGAGTTATCTCGATATGAAAATGGTTCCAAGCTTAATCAAACCTATAGAAGCCGCTGGTGTTGATTACACTACCCTGGCTACAGAAGAAAGTTGTTGCGGTTTTCCACTTTTTTTGATGGGGGCAAAGGATGAATTTAAGGCCAATGCTGAAAAGTTAATGGATAAAATTAAGGCTACAGGCGCTCGAGAACTTGTAACCCCCTGTGCCGGGTGCTATAAGACATTCAGAAAGCTCTATTCAGAGATAGGGGACATGGGAGTAGAAATTTATCATTCCGTACACTATCTGGACAGACTAATAAGTGAGGGAAGGATAAAGCTAAATGTGGATTTAGGCAAGAGGGTAACGTACCATGATCCTTGCGACCTGGGAAGGGCATTTAAAATATTTGATGAGCCAAGAAAAATACTCAACGCAATCCCTGGTTTAGAATTCGAAGATATGGAAAGAAACAGACTTCTTGCTCGTTGCTGTGGCGGTGGAGGAGGTGTCATGGCAGACGATCCTGATATGGCAGTGCAAATGGCCTCAGTAAGGGTTAAAGATGCCATAGATATTGACGCAGAGATTATAGTATCCGGATGCTCTGCCTGCAAGGATAACCTTAGAAAAGGTCTTAGGGCTATCCCAAAAGAAGAACGCCCTAAGATGAAAATCATGGATATTACTGAAATCGTGGCTAATGCTATGAAATAATAAATTGTCTTATTTCTTACTTTTTATTTTTTTAACCTTTGGCAATAACGTTATAAAATTACAATAAAATACTTTTAATCAAGAAACCAGTAAAAAAGGGGGGGGTTTTTCAATGACAACAAGTAAGTGGATGCATGCAGGAACGGTTGTTAAAATGAATGCCTTTAATTACCCAGACAAATTGGGATGGCAGGATAAAAACAATGAATATACCTTTAAAGAATGGGATGACAGATCCTGCAGACTCGCAAATGGCCTGACTTCTCTGGGCGTGGGATATAAGGATAGGTTTGCCGTACTCGTCTATAACAGAGGAGAATGGATGGACATATATGCCGGTTGCGCAAAGGGGGGGCAAATCGTAGTACCCCTCATGTTCAGACTCGCCCCACCGGATATTGAATATATTGTGAACCATGCAGAATGTAAGGGAATAATCGTTGAACAGCCATTCGTGGAGATGGTAAACGGCATGAGGGACAAGCTGACAGTACCGGAAAATGCCTATATATATTTAGGAGATGATCCTGTTCCGGAAGGATATATAGGTTATGAGGAATGGCTCTCGAAATCATCACCTGAGGAACCTGACATAATGATCGATGGAGATGACACGTGGACATTTATGTACACCTCCGGAACAACTGGAAGGCCTAAAGGCGTTGTTAAAACTCACGAAAGCTATCATGCCCAGTACATGCTTGATATTGCAAATATGGGGCTGCAACCTACTGATAAGGTGATGTTGGTTATGCCCATGTGCCATGTAAACTCCATATTCTATTCGTTTCCTTATACCATGGTGAGTGCGCCGGTGTTTGTTTATAATATGGTAAGCTTTGACCCGGAAGACCTGCTCAGGACTATCGATAAATATAAAATTACCTTTACTTCCCTGGTTCCTACCCACTACATAATGCTTCTCGCCCTTGAAGATGGGTTAAAAAACAGCATAGACGTATCCTCCATCCGGCAGCTGCTGATATCTTCTGCGCCGGCAAGAAAAGATCTTAAGGCTGCAATAATGGACTATTTTAAAAATGCTGAGCTCTGGGAGGCATATGGAACTACGGAAGGAGGTCTTGTAACTCTCTTGAGACCGGAAAATCAGTTTGAAAAGCTTGGCTCTATAGGAAAGGAAATCTTTGGAATAGACAGAATCAAGCTACTTGATGAAGACAGGAAACCTGTGCCTGACGGAGAGGTAGGAGAACTTTACTACAGAACCCCTATGATTTTTAAGGAGTACTGGAAGGACCCGGAAAAATCAAAGGAAGCCTTTGAAGGCGAATGGTCATCTGCAGGTGACATGGCCATAAGAGATAAAGACGGCTTCTACACGCTGGTTGACCGAAAGGCAAACATGATAATAACCGGCGGAGAAAACGTATTTCCTTCTGAAATTGAGGGCGTAGTTGGATCTCACCCTGCTATTAAGGATATTGCAGTAATAGGAATCCCCGATAAAAAATGGGGCGAGGCAGTAAAGGCAATTATTATATTGCATGACAACTATGAACCAAGCAACGAACTATCAAAGGAAATAACAGATTTTTCAAAGGGAAAGATTGCAGGCTTTAAAAGGCCAAAATCCATTGACTTTATAAAAGAAGAAGATATGCCAAGGACAGGAACCGGCAAAATCCTGCATAGAATTTTAAGGGAAAAATACGGAAAGTGGAGCGACGCATAATAATAATAAATTTAATATACGGTTAATCAATAAGGAGGAAAAAAAATATGTTAACAAAAGCGTTTATACCTTACAAAGGATATTATTCAAGCCCGTTTTCACGCTGGCAGGGAACCATGGCCAATGAAAACTCTATTAAATTAGGTGCAACAACAGCACACAGATGGCTTACTGAAAAGACTATTGACCCAACCATCTTCGACTATATGTACTTCGGAATAACCATTGCCCAGCATCATCTCTTTTACAGTCATACCTGGGCAGCAGGTATGTTTGTTGACGGGGCCAAGGATCTGCCTGCCCTTATGGTAAATCAGGCATGCACCACATCTGCTACATGTATACATCTCGCCGCAGCAAACATTGAGGTAGGAACCTACAACACTGCCTTTGCCCTTATGGCGGATCGGGCTTCAAACGGTCCTCATACAATCTGGCCGCAACCACTTGGTCCTGGAGGCGAGGTAGAATCAGAAAACTGGATGATGGACAACTTCAATAGTGACCCCTGGGCAGGAAAAAAAATGATTCAAACTGCTGAAAACGTAGCCAAGGAAATAGGCGCCACAAGGGAAGAGTGCGACGCCGTAACCCTTAGAAGATTTGAGCAGTACCAGGACGCCCTTGCAAATGACCGAGCCTTTCAGAAAGGATATATGTTTGCCCCCGAGGTACGGCTCTCGAAGAAGAAAACCGTATTGGTTGAAGAAGACGAAGGCGTTACATCAACCACCGCAGAGGGACTCGCCAGACTCAGACCGGTAGAACCGGACGGCGTACATACCTTTGGCGCGCAGACATTTCCAGCGGATGGAAACTGCGGTCTCATTGTAACGACAAAAGATAAGGCAAGGGAACTAAGCCCGGATCCTCATCGTAACGCCCAAATTTTAGCCTATGGTTTTTCCAGGGCAAAAAAAGGATATATGGCAGCAGCCCCTGTGCCTGCTGCAGAAATGGCCCTGAAAAATGCGGGATTAAAAATAGGGGATATGAAGGCTATCAAAACCCATCAGCCGTTTGTAATCAATGATATCTATATGGCCAAAAAAATGGGAAATGATGTTAATAAAATGAACAACTATGGAAACTCAATGATTTATGGCCATCCTCAAGGACCAACAGCAGGAAGACTTATCATTGAACTAATAGAGGAAGTAGCATTGCTTGGCGGCGGCTACGGCATGTGGACAGGCTGCGCCGCAGGAGATACGGCAGTTGCAATGATCTTTAAGGTAGGTGATTAAGAACACACCCTTTCAAAACCTATGACAGCCGCTC
>CBFDCD010000128.1:0-5936 GCA_965603225.1 uncultured bacterium | reverse complement strand
GGTTATGGTTTTTTATTTCAGTATTCATCTATAATAAAACAATAAAGATTATTAATAAAAAACTATATAATGTATTCTTATAAAAGTATAAAAAAGAACAGCATGTAACAATGAAAAACAATAATAAATGGCTATAATTTAGCTATAATGTAACTATATCATTCTGTTTATATTGAACCAAAATTATATTGTCAATAAAAAACTGATTAAAGTCTATCTTAACCTAAACATAAGCCGGACTTATATTTTGAAATTAGTCAGTGGCTTGACGGCCTTGTAAGAGTTCATTTTTTAAAACTGAAAATCCTGCGCTAGGTTTGGTTTTAACGATTTATTGTAGCAGGTTTTAATTATAAAACATTTTGTCGATATAAGAGTAATAAATGTATGCCGCGCCAGAGATAGCTTCAAGTTGGTTCCCCGATGAATCCGTATTACCGCCATCCTCCAACCTGATTGTCCTGATTAGTGTAGGGGAAAATTATAATGCAACTTTATTTAGTAATTGAAGCACTGTATTTTTTACCATTTGCACGGTGTTTTAGCTTGACTTAGAAGCCGAGAAAAAATATATAAGAATAGCCATAATTAAATTGGTGGATAGACTGAAGATGAAAGACTGATATGTGCAAATCATGCGTGATCACGCAAAACTTTGTGCATTTGAATTTGCTGATGAGGCGGCATTATCGGTTTATCGGATGGCCAAAAGATTTCCGAGAAAAGAGTTGCATGGTTTGACTGCTCAAATGCGGCGGGCAGTGATTTCTATCCCTTCTACTATTGTTGAGAGATGCATACGCGACAGTCAGGCCGATTAATTTTGTTTTATCTGCATAGCCTTTAGGTCATTGAGAGAGCTTCATTAACAATAAATTCATAGAAATGTTTTGGCTTTGTGCTCAACGATGATTTATCTATGATTGACCCGACAATAATCGAAACCGAGAAGGCTTTGAATGGCTTGATTCAATCGTTACGAGTTGGTTTAAATAAATAATAAAATAAGGAGATATGTATATGGGAGATGTTGTAATTGTAGGCGGTATTAGGACACCTGTAGGTTCATTTGGGGGAACATTAAAGAACACACCAGTGGTTACCCTTGGTTCATTGGTCTTAAAGGAGACATTGAAAAAACTTGGGCTTAGGCCTTCAGTAAGTGATGGCCTTAAGGGTTTTGAGCCTGATGCCCTTAAAGGAAACGGGTTGATTGAACTTGAGAAAAAGGATTACGACTACCCTGATTCCCTCCAACCAATAAATATAGATGAGGTAATCATGGGTAATGTTATAGGCGCCGGCCAAGGGCAAAATGTTGCCAGGCAGTCACTGATCCATGCCGGTATTCCTAAGGAGGTTAATGCATTTACCCTTAATAAGGTGTGTGCATCAGGAATGAAGGCATTAGCCCTCGCCGCGCTTTCTATCAGAGAGGGTGAACAGGATACTATTCTTGCCGGTGGTATGGAGAATATGAGTATGGTGCCATATGGGATGAATGCGGCTCGTTGGGGAGCAAGGATGAACAATGCTGAATTAACTGATTTAATGGTCTTTGATGGGCTGTGGGAAATCTTTTATGGCTATCATATGGGTATAACAGCTGAAAATATTGCTGAAAAGTACAACATATCCAGGCAGGAGCAAGATGAGCTTGGTGCCTTAAGCCATGCACGGGCAAGAAAGGCAATAGTAGACGGGATTTTTAAACAGGAGATTACCCCAGTAATTATCCCTCAGAGAAAGGGAGAGCCCCTTGTATTTGATACAGATGAAAGGCCAATGGATACAAGTGCGGAAAAGATGGGAAAACTGCGCCCTGCTTTTAAAAAGGATGGAACCGTTACAGCCGGGAACGCATCTGGAATTAATGATGCCTCTGCAGCGCTTCTCTTAATGTCTCCTGAAAAGGCCAAAGATTTAGGACTAAAGCCTATTGTAAAAATCAAGGCATACGCATCAGGTGCAATTGATCCCGCGTATATGGGATTAGGCCCGATTCCTGCAGTCAGGAAGATCTTAAAAAGCACCGGTTCAAGTATAAGTGATTTTGGCGAGGTTGAACTCAATGAGGCATTTGCATCTCAGGCCATAGCATGTATCAGGGAGTTAGGGCTTGACCTGGATAAAACCAATCTCTTGGGGAGCGGAATATCCATTGGCCACCCAGTTGGCTGCACTGGCGCCAGAATTGTATTGACACTAATGAATGAGATGGTAAGAAATGATGTTGAATTAGGACTTGCCACTTTATGTATCGGGGGAGGCCAGGGAATGGCAATGGCCCTTGAGAGGGTTTAGTGAATTAACAATTGATAACTGACGATTGAAAATTGAAAAAATCAATCGTCAGTATTCAATAGAGAATCGAAAATTAAAAAGGGAGTTAACCATGTCCTATGAAACTATCATTTATGAGGTTGATGATACTATTGCGGTAATTAAATTTAACAGACCAAAGGTACTTAATGCTATTAATCCGACAGTGGTAGCTGAAACAAAGGCGGCACTAAAAAGAATAGAAGATGATAAATCTATAAAGGTACTCATACTGACAGGGGAGGGGGATAAAGCCTTTATAGCAGGCGCTGACATTGCTTCAATGAGGGATTATACAGCATTGGAGGGAAAATTTTTCTCCCGTCAAGGCCAGGAATTGTTATTTCAAATAGAGACACTACCTATTCCTGTAATTGCCTCTGTGAATGGATTTGCCCTTGGAGGAGGTACGGAAATATCTATGGCCTGTGATTTTATATATGCTGCGGATTCGGCAATGTTTGGTCAGCCTGAGATAAACCTCGGAATTATCCCTGGCTTTGGGGGAACACAGAGATTATCCCGTTTGGTAGGAAAATCAATGGCCAAGGAACTTTGTATGACAGGGGCGATGATAGGCGCACAGGAGGCCAAGGATATAGGGCTTGTAAACAAGGTGTTCCCAAAGGATTCTTTATGGGATGAGACCATGAAAACAGCAAAATTATTGGCCAACAAGGGTAAGGTGTCCATACGTGCTGCGAAAGAGGCAATTGAAAGGGGATATGACCAGGATCTGAGGACTGGTTGCTATATAGAATCTGATGCCTTTGGCATATGTATGGCAAGCCCGGATGCAAGGGAAGGGATGAGCGCCTTTTTAGAAAAGAGAAAGGCTGAATTTAAAGGGGAACTTCTTTAGATGCGAGGTAGGCATGGATTTCAAATTAAACAAGGAACAAGAGGCAATTCAAAAAGCGGCAGAGGAATTTGCAAAGGGAGAATTTGATAAGGAGATAGCCCTTGAATGTGAACGGGGGCATACATTTCCAACAGACATATGGAAAAAGGCCGCTGAACTTGGTTTTATAGGTATTCATTTTCCAGAAGAATATGGCGGTCAGGACTATGGCGTTTTTGAAAACGCACTTGTAGTCGAGGCGTTTTGCAGACAGGATTCAGGCTTTGGAGTTGCACTTAGCTTATCGGATTTTGCATCAGAGATAATTTTCAGGTGCGGAAATGATGAGCAAAAAGAAAAATATCTGATTCCTGTTGCTGAAGGAAAGGCCCTTTCATGTGGTGGATTTACTGAACCTGACCATGGAAGCGATATTACCATAATGGATACAACTGCTGTAAAAGAGGGCAATGATTATGTAATAAACGGGGTGAAGACATTTATTACAAACGGCACAATAGGTGATTTTGTTATGGCCCTTTGCCAGACGGATTCCGAGGTAAAACCTTCTTATCGTGGTCAGTCTGTAATAATTGTAGAAAAGGATGTTCCAGGGTATTCTTCCTCCGATGTTGGTGATAAAATGGGCATTAAAATGACCTCAACCGGAGAATTATCCTTTAATAACGTAAGGGTTCCTGTTTCCAACCTTGTCGGCGAGGAAAATAAAGGTTTTTATCAGGTCCTTGAATTCTTCGATGAGAGCAGGGTAGAAATAGCAGCACAGGCCCTTGGAATTGCCCAAGGGGCCTTTGACAGGGCGCTTGCTTATGTGAAGGAGCGGAGCCAGTTTGGAAAAAAATTGGCCCATTTTCAGATAACACAGCATAAGCTGGCGGATATGGCCACTAAAATTGAAACCGCACGGCTTATTGTATACAAAGCGGCATGGAATTTTGATCAGGGAAAAATAGATCCAAAATTAACCTCTATTGCTAAAATGTATGCAGCAAGGGTGGCGGTTGAGGTTGCCGATGAGGCGATACAGCTGCTCGGAGGCTATGGGTATATGCTTGAATATGAGGTTGAGCGTTTTTACAGAGATGCAAAGATAATGGAAATATACGAGGGGACAAGGGAGATACAGAAAAATACCATTGCCAGTTCATTGCTTGGAAAATTTTAAAAGAGGGCTTTGATGTTTAACAAGAAAAGTTTAGAGGATATAGCAGCAGAAGAAAAAAAATGGCAGAAACTTTTTAAGGAATATACCTTAAAGGCCCCTGAAAGACTGAAGAGATTTTCTACTGTTTCTGATAAGGCTATTAAAAATATTTATACACCATTGGATGTAGAAGATCTGGATTATTCTAAAGAGATAGCCTTTCCAGGGGAATACCCATTTACCCGTGGCGTTCAACCAACAATGTACCGTGGCAGACTATGGACTATGAGGATGTTTGCGGGCCTGGGATCTGCCAAGGATACAAATGAAAGATTTCATCTGCTTGTAAATGAGGGGCAGACCGGCTTGTCTACAGCCTTTGATATGCCGACCCTTATGGGCTATGATACTGATTCACCACGTTCAAGAGGGGAATGCGGAAAATGTGGAGTCGCCATTGACTCGTTGAAGGATATGGAAATATTGTTCGACGGCCTTCCTATTGATAAAATAACTACTTCTATGACTATAAACCCCGCTGCCTCTATTCTTTGGGCAATGTATATTGCAATGGCGGAAAAGCGTGGTATTAACAGGCGTATTATTGGGGGAACTATCCAAAATGATATGCTTAAAGAATTTATTGCGCAAAAAACATTTATGTGTCCGCCGAAACCCTCTATGCGTCTCATAACAGATACCGTTGAATTTGGCACCAAGGAGGTTCCCAGATGGAATACTATAAGTATCAGCGGTTACCACATAAGGGAAGCTGGTTCTACAGCCGTTCAGGAGCTTGCGTTTACCCTGGCCGATGGCATAGCCTATGTTGATGCTGCCCTTGAACGAGGCCTCGATATTGATGAATTTGCGCCGCGTCTATCGTTTTTCTTTAATTCACATCTTGACTTTTTTGAGGAGATTGCAAAATTCAGGGCAGCCAGGAGGATGTGGGCCCGTATAATGAAGGAAAGATTTAAGGCAAAGGATGAACGATCGCTGTGGCTCAGGTTTCATACTCAGACTGCAGGCTGCTCTCTTACAGCACAGCAGCCTTACAACAATGTTATAAGGACCTCACTTCAGGCCTTGGCCGCTGTGCTTGGTGGAACACAATCGCTCCATACCAAGTCCCTGGACGAGGTTCTTGCTATACCTACTGAAGAGGCGGCCACCATTGCCCTGAGGACACAGCAAATAATAGCTGAGGAATCAGGAGTTGCAAATACCATTGACCCACTCGGCGGGTCCTTTTTTGTGGAACGTCTTACCAGAGATATGGAGGAGGAGGCCCTTGAATATATCAAAAAAATTGACGATATGGGAGGAATGGTGGCGGCCATAGAGCGCAATTATCCACAAATGGAAATAGCAGATGCCGCTTACAAGTATCAATTACAGATAGATAGCCAAGAAAAGACCGTAGTTGGGGTAAACAAATATATAAGTGAAGAGGATATTCCTGTTGAGGTTCTTCAAATTGACGAGGAATTAGAAGAGAAACAGATAAAGTGGACGAATGAGGTAAAAAACAACAGGGATAATAATAGAGTAAAAGAGGTCTTAGAAAAACTGGGTGAGACATGCCAGGGGGATGATAATCTGATG
>CBFDCD010000127.1:0-5963 GCA_965603225.1 uncultured bacterium | reverse complement strand
GAAAACACAACAAGGGAGGCACTAATAGATACGGTGACCGGTTTGCATAACCGTAAATCCTTTGACATGAGTATTGAGATTTTTTACGAAGAGTTCAAAAAAGATGGTGATCCATTCTCGATAATAATGCTGGACATTGATCATTTCAAGAAATTCAATGATAAATACGGACACAAGGTTGGGGATGAGGTATTAAACCTTGTAGGCTCAATTATGCGTAATACCCTTAAAGGTCAGGATTTCCCTGCCCGTTATGGAGGTGAAGAATTTATTGTTCTCCTTCCCACAACATTGTTAGATAATGCATGCATTCTGGCAGACCAGCTAAGAAAAAACATATTCATGAAAAAGTTCAAATTAACAAAAACCGGTGAAAGAATTGACACCATTACAGTGAGCCTTGGTGTGTCAGAAATAAGGTCGGAAGACACAGTTGATTCTTTGATAGAAAGGGCTGATAAGGCCCTGTATCTGGCAAAAAACTCGGGGAGGAACAATTATAAGTCTGAAAAAGATACTTAATACCGGGTGACTACTCACGTAGTCAGACTGAAGGGGTTTAGACTGAAGGCTGAAGGGATCCAAAAAGCAGGATTGACGCACTTTGGAAGACAAAGAGCAGATTCTCACACCAAACATGGCTCCCCCGTAAACGGGGTTTTCGACAAAACGAGCCGTATTACCGTTTTTCCAAATCCTACCTTTGAAGAGACCTTTAGCCTAACCACCTGAGTAGTTACAATACCGATACGCTTTTCTAACATGAACTCAATAAGGAGCGGCCTTCACATAGACATCCCTAAGGCCGTTTTTTATATTTAAAAAAAGTGCCATAAAAGAACAGGTATAGTTTTGAAAAAAGTTATTGCTTAGGCATTTATATAAAGTTACAATATCTACATTCTGATTTTCAATTTGACCCCTTCCTATCCGCCGGTCTTATGGAGGATCTGTCCGCCATATTTCCGGAGGAGCTTGCCCTGGTTGGGGGACTTTGCTTTTTAAATACATTCCGGATTTTAACGCACCTCCCTCCCTTATAGAACACATGGAGGGTAAAGCGCTCGTAAATTCAAATCCTCACATAAAAGGAGTCAGGATATGTTTAAAACAGGAATCGTTTTCGATAAAAGATATATTGACCATAGACCAGGGGATTTTCATCCGGAAAGCCCTAAGAGGCTTGAAACTATTTATGAGATGCTTAATGATGCGGATATGGTTAATAAGCATAGCCACGTTCCTGTTAGAGAGTCGTCGTCAGAGGAATTATCATATATTCACTCCCAGGGTTATATCAGCACAGTCGCTGCTACTGTAGGCAAGCCCTACGGCTTTCTCGATGGTGACACACAAACATCCTCCGGTTCTTATTTAGCCGCACTGCTTGCTGCCGGAGGCCTTTGCAACGCCATAAAAATGGTAAACGAGGGTGATTTAGATAATGCATTTGCCCTTGTAAGGCCACCGGGACATCACGCTGAAAAAAGCAGTGGCAGGGGTTTCTGCCTGTTTAACAATGTGGCGATAGGCGCAGTATTTGCCCAAAAAAAACTGAATTTAAACAGGGTCCTCATTGCTGATTGGGATTTGCATCATGGCAATGGGACCCAGCATTCCTTTGAAAACGACTCCTCTGTTCTGTATTTTTCTACCCATCAATACCCATATTACCCAGGCAGTGGAAGCTTTAATGAAGTAGGAGAAAAAGCCGGAGAGGGCTTTACCGTTAATGTGCCCCTTTCAACAGGATATGGAGATGCGGAATATATGGCCATATACAATCAAATTCTTATGCCTATTGCCCTGGAGTTTAAACCTGATTTAGTGCTTGCATCAGTTGGTTTCGACATATATATGGATGATCCCTTAGGCGGCATGAACGTTACTCCCGAAGGATTTGCCGGTCTTACACGTATACTTATGAAAATAGCCGAATCTACATGCAATGGAAAATTAATTTTGACCCTTGAAGGAGGCTACAATCTAAAGGGACTCAGGGATTCGGTTAAGGCCGTTCTAAAGGAATTGCGAGGGGAATCAACAATAAAAGACAAAGATTGGTCGGGCATGGGAAATGAAGCAAGGCTCTTTCCCGTGCTTGATAGGGCAATAAATATTCATAGGAGATACTGGAAGCTTTCTGATGCTTAGACTCTTTGAAGCAAGTCTAGATGGTGGTAATGACCCTTTTTTTATTGAGCCATTATACACCAAAAATTTCTTTTATGTATAACTCAGCTGTGAAACAGTGGGAGTTATTTTTCAAGTGTTTACTTAACAATTTTTCCGGATATACTCTACGGCATTCCTGAATATTGAAATGCCTTCACCTTCTTCCTGTTCAATGTTTTTATTCATCCTGGACATTTTCTCCCTTTTTAAAACCCAGTCCGGATGGTTTGTGTAGTGATTATATGCCTCGGGATGCGGCATAATTCCTAATACCCTGCCTGTAGAATCACAAATGCCGGCTATATCATAGAGCGATCCATTCGGGTTGAACGGCCATTTATTTTCAGCAGGTTTACCATTATTATCCGCATAACGTAAAACTACCTGGTTTTCTCTGATAAGCCTGTCAATAGTATCCTTTGGGGCATAAAATTTACCCTCTCCGTGCCTTATGGGAAGCTCAATATTTGAGATCCCCCTTGTAAAAACACAGAGGGAATCATTCACTGTCCGGAGTTTCACCCAGGTATCCACAAAATTTCCTGAATCATTGTGGATCAAGGCTACCTCTCTTGATTTATAATCGTCATCAAAACCAGGCAAAAGTCCTAAATTCACCAGGGCCTGAAAACCATTACATATGCCTATAACTAATTTTCCCTGCCTTACAAACTCTTCAATCTTTTCACCTATACCGTACCTCAACCGTGCAGCCATAACAACCCCTGCGCCGTGATCATCCGCCCAGCTAAAACCCCCTCCAAAGACAAGTATATGGTACTTTTCAAGCCCTCCTTCAGTACTGTTATTTTTTTCTACCATCAAATCATTAAAATGTACCCTGTCTGAATCCGCACCAGCCTGTTTTAAAGAAAAATCTGTTTCATAATCACAGTTCAGTCCGTATCCGGTGAGAACAAGTGCCCTTATATTTTTCATATCAGCCCTCCAAATGGTTCCTTCCAGGCATACTTTAAATCGCCAATTTTCTCCTGCATGATAACATCTCCATCGACCCCGAACACCTGAAATTTACCATTATCAGTCACCGTCCCTATGCATCCATACTCCATCCCCTCCATTATATCATTGAAGGCCTTCTGCTTTTCATGGTCAACAGTAACGATCAATCTTCCGGCAGACTCGGAAAAAAGCAGTCGTGAATTAGAGATGCTTTCTTCTGCAGGGACAGACTGAAGATGAAGGTCTGCTCCTAGGTTTCCTCCAATCGAACACAGGGCAAGATGAACGCCTAATCCACCCCTGCCGATTGCGTGACATGAGGCAACCAGTCCGCCCTGTATTGCCTGGTAAAGGGCGTTATAATGAGGAATAACCTTTTTTGCGTTTACCTTCGGCACGTTTAGCCCTGTCCATCCCATCATTTGGTAATACTCGCCTGCCCCAAGCTCGTTTTTAGTATTCCCAAGTATGTATATATCATCACCGGGAAATTTTAGCTCCATTGTCACACACTTACTTATATCTTTTACAACCGATGTAGCGGTAAACTGAAGGGTAGGCAAACCTGATATCTTCTGCCGTATACCAAAAGGACCCTCAACTTCCCCGTCAATATACATGCTGTCTTTTCCCGACAAAAGTGGTATCTCAAAGGCAAGGGCGTAATCCCGTAATGCCCAGCATGAACGTACCAATTGTGCTGCCTTATACCGTCCGTCAGGGTTGTTTTCAGGGTCATAAATAATGGTTGGCCAGCAAAAATTGTCCACCCCACCTATATGATCCGGATCACCACCTACGGATATTAACCTTCTCACTGCCTCATCAATTGTTACAGCGGTCATGTGATAGGTATCAATAAGAGAATAGAAGGGGTTAATAGCCTGGCTTACGGCAATTCCTCGTGGAGAGTTAAATATGGGCCGCACAACTGATGCATCACTTACCATATCCTGCTCTCTTCCTGTTAACGGCTTAACAACGCTTCCTCCCTGAACCTCATGATCGTACTGCCTCTGAATCCAATTCTTAGAACAGATATTCGGTCGTTTTAAAATCCGCTTTAGAAGCAGTCCATATTCCTTCGTCTCTCTCCAGACAGGTTCTTCAAGCCCCCTTGACGAAGGAGAGAGCCATTCGGCATCAAATTCCCATTTGGGAAATGATCCCTTAAAGAAATCCATACTTACATATGCACATGTCTTCTCTTTGAATGTAAGACAAAGATACCCACTATCATTATACTGTCCGATAACCGTGCTCTTTACAGCATGTTTTTTGGAAAGCCCTAAAAATCTCTCTATGTTCTCAGGTCTTACTGCAACGGTCATTCTTTCCTGAGATTCGCTGACCCATATCTCCCATGGGTCCAATCCTTCATATTTCAGCGTAACTTTTCCTAAGTCCACATGGCACCCATTACTCCACCGTGCCGACTCTCCTACTGATGAAGAAAGTCCGCCGCCGCCGTTATCCGTAATAAACTCCATGAGGCCCTCATCCCTGGCCTCCAGCAAAAAATCGTGCATTTTTTTCTGTGTATATGGATCACCTATCTGCACATGACTTGCAGGGGTTGCCTCACCGTATGTCTCAGATGCGGCTGTAACCCCATGGATTCCATCTTTTCCAACTCTCCCACCGCACATAACAATTAAATCACCAGGAGAGGTTCTTTTTTCATGAGAGGGCTTGTCCTTTATGCTTGACGGCATTATGCCCATGGCTGTCACAAACACAAGGCACTTTCCTATATAGGATTCATCAAACAAAACCTGGCCAAAAGCAGTGGGGATACCGCTCTTGTTTCCGCCATCCCTTACTCCTTCAATTACCCCGTCCAATAGTCTTCTTGGATGAAGCTTAGGCCTAAGCCCTCCCTTATAATCTCGTGGGCCTACACAAAAACCATATGTCCCCAAAATTAGCTTTGAACCTAAGCCAGTACCAAGGGGATCCCTGTAAACCCCCACAATTCCTGTAATAGCCCCACCGTATGCCTCTATATTAGATGGGCTGTTATGGGTTTCGCCTGTAATAGTATAATTAAAATTGTTATCGAACCTGCCTACGCCTGCATTATCCCAGAGAACGGATACAACCCAGTCTTTTTTTTCCTTTATCTTTAATGTCGGGGCCTCTATACAGGTTTTAAAAAGGTTGTCAATAGTCTCCTTGTGTCCACTGGATGTGTCGTTATATCGAAAAATGCCCCTGAATGTATTATGATTGCAGTGATCACTTCTCTCCTGAGATATATATTCAAGCTCCACATCCGTTGGAAGTTCAAGGCCGACGGTCTTTCTTTTTGAAACCACATCCTTATCCAGGAAGTATTTTCTGATAACCGGTATATCGCTATCATGGAGCGCAAGATTTCTCTTGAACGATAGCTCTTTCAAGGCATCGTCGCTTACTATTGAAAAATCCCCTATAAAGGGCTGTTTATCGATCTCGACCTTGGGTATAGTGATACCTACTCCATGCTTACCATCCCACACATCACCCTTGTATATTTTCCATTGTTGGATAATATCATTAGCCACTATCTCTTTAGCTATTAATTCCACGCCGTTTTTTTTAAGGTCTCCTGAGATCTGATAGATTTTAGAGGTATATACTGATTCATTTTTCTGAAAATTAATACACAACAGGTCCTCTATGGCCTCAACTGCCGTGCTCCCTGCGGGATCTCTCACGCCCGGCCTAAATCCTACCCATATTAACCAATCAAAATCTTTTGCCGACGGGGAAAACGATGATTCCTCTGTAACGGGATTGGTAAATATGTTGTCCCGTAGTTGCCCTAACTGATCTTCATTTAA
>CBFDCD010000126.1:0-6093 GCA_965603225.1 uncultured bacterium | reverse complement strand
ATCCGATTTAACCTTGACACATAGCAATGTTTTCCCCTACACTTCTCTTCACAGGAAATGAGTTTCTATCAATTGAAAATTCCGCAACGTAAACATATTATAAAAGAATTCAAAGGCCATGGTGGTAAAGTAGCTGCAGTGTTACCTATCCATTATCCCAGGGCACTTTTCAGGGCTTTTTCTATCCTGCCTGTTGAGGTCTGGGGTCCCCCCGGAATAGATAGCAGCTATGGCGGGACACACCTGCAGGCCTATGTCTGCTCCATTGTACATAATGCACTGTCATTTTTGAAAACCGGAGGATTGGATGAGGCTGACTTTATCCTAATTCCACACACCTGTGATTCCCTCCAGGGTTTAGGCAGCGTAGTAATCGATTTTGTTAGGCCCCCTAAGCAGGTATTGACCCTTTATCTGCCGAGGAGTAAAAGGGAAACGGATTATGAATTTCTGGCAAATGAAATTCGGCGTATCTATAATAGACTTTCTGAAATCACAGGTCTGCATCCTGATGATGCAGCAATTCTCAAGGCAATCCAGATAGAAGAGAATGCCGATAGAACCCTTGCTGAATTATACAGTAAAAGACAGATGCTCTCTTTGGACAATTTAGATTTCTATCGTTTAATCCGTACACGTGAATTCCTGCCCGCTGAACATTTCATTGACATGGCCCAGTCTGTCTTGAATGTACTAAATGAAGAAAAAATAAACGGAGTGCCCATCATTTTATCCGGAATTGTGCCTGAGCCTATGGAGTTGCTGAGCGCATTAAACGAAATGGGAGCTTGTGTAGTAGCTGATGATCTGGCATGTTGCGGTCGTCGGCTTTATCAGTCAGGTAGCAGCACAGACCCATTTAAAAGATTGTCGGAGAACATTTTTTCAGCGCCACCGGACCCTACGCGAGGTGACTCATTGCAGGTTCGTATCAATCATTTGAGGGGGCTGGTGTATCAATCCAAGGCAAAAGGGGTCATTTTTTATGATGTGAAGTTTTGTGAACCTGAACTTTTTGATCTTCCTGATTTACGAAAGGCCTTGAAAGGGGAAGGTGTTCCTTCACTGACCCTGGAGGTCGATATAAACGACCCCATATCAAATCAGATGCTCACCCGAATAGAAACATTTCTGGAAGTTATTAAATGAGCATTGTCAGCCATATTAAATATTTTGTAAATGTACAAGTCGGCGCACGGTCTTATATCCGTTTGAAACGCTGGCAAGGTGCGCGAAAACCGCGTATTCCGTTGAACTGGAATACAAAATATCTGGCGCCTCCCCTTAAGATAGATAGATTAACAAAGGAATTGATTGCCCTCCATTATCTCAGTGGACGTTACGCTGATGGACGAAAATCAGTCGCATGGGTGACTTCCGGCGCGCCGGTGGAAATCCTCCAGGCCCTGGGGTATTATGTCTTTTATCCAGAAAATCATGCTGCAGTGTGCGGTGTAAAGCGCCGGGTAGTTGAGATTGCCGGTGAGGCGGAAAATGCTGGATATTCTCGCGATATCTGTTCCTATGCCAGGACGGACATCGGGGCCATGCTATCAGGGAAATCCGCTGTCGGGAAACTTCCTAAACCGGACCTGCTGTTGGCATGCACCAATATTTGTCAGACCGTTTTACACTGGTATCGTGTATTGGCTCATCATTTTGACATCCCACTAATTACTATTGACACTCCTTTTATTTATACGGAAAGCTCTGATGCAGACATTCAGTATGTTAAAGGACAATTGGAGGATTCGATTCCTGTTGCTGAGCAGGCTTGCAGGCGCCGGCTTGAGTATAAAAAACTCCGGGATGTGATCAAAATAAGCAAAGACGCCTCTGAGCTTTGGCTGCAGATAATTCAACGGGGGAGGCACCGGCCCGCTCCTCTATCAGCGTTTGACCAATTTATACAAATGGCCCCTATTGTAGAGATGCGCGGAAAATCGACTACAGTTGATTTTTATGCAGCGCTCCTTCGTGAAGTTGATGAACGTATCGAAAAGGGGATTGGCGCTGTTGTTCATGAACGTAAGCGGCTTCTCTGGGATAACCTCCCAATATGGTACCGCCTGCGTTATCTGGCGGAATATCTTGGTGAACGGGGCATTGCCGTTGTTGCCTCAACGTACACCAATGCCTGGGGAGAACTTGCGCCGTTTATGGATGAAAACAGGCCTATTGAATCAATGGCAGAAACATATATTAACCCGATTCTGAATCGCAGTACCGGAAGTAAATTGGAAACAATGAAAAAAATGAGTGAAGACTTCCATCTGAATGGTGTGATTCTTCATTCTGATAGATCCTGTAAACCCTATTCCATCGGGCAGATAGACCAGAGGAATAAATTGATACGTAAATATGGAATCCCGGCATTATTGCTGGAAGCTGATCATAATGACCCCCGTTCATTTTCAGAAGAACAGACTGCTTCAAGGCTGGATGCCTTTGTAGAGATGTTGGAGATTTGATTATGTCTGCTGATCCGGCTGCATTGGGAATAGATGTTGGCTCCACTACTGTTAAGCTAATTGCTGTTGACCGGGATGGTGTCATTCTATGGCACCATCTAAAAATTGCCGAGCCCCGGGTGGAGCCTCAGGTGGATAACTTTCTTGAAATGGTGTCAAAGAAATTTGGAAATGTTTCAGGTATACCTCTTGTAGCTACTGGATATGGAAGGAAACTTGTGCGCCAGGCCGCCAGGCAAATTACGGAAATTACCTGCCATGCCAGAGGCGTATATCAGCAGCTTGGGCATGGTGGTACCCTTGTGGACATTGGAGGCCAGGACAGTAAGGTTATTATCATAAGCAGTTCCGGTAAGGTGGAAGATTTCACCATGAATGATAAATGTGCAGCCGGGACCGGCCGATTCCTGGAAAATACCGCAGGGCGGCTCCATGTGGATGTAGACCAAATGGGCACAGTTGCATTATCTGCACAGGAAGAAGTCCCTATTTCCAGCACCTGTACCGTCTTTGCTGAATCGGAGATTATCTCGAAAATTGCCAATGGGATCGCAGTTGAAACCATCTTAAAAGGTTTGCATCGTTCTCTGATCTCCCGCATTGTAGCCATGGTACGAAGCCTTGGCCTGGTCCCTCCCCTTATGCTTTCCGGCGGTGTAGTAAAGAACCCGGCGATTCGTTCCATGCTTTCAGAAGAAACCGGGGAATCCGTCATATTGCCTGAGTTACCGCAGCTAATGGGAGCCTACGGTGCAGCACTTATGGCATTGTAATTTATCAATGAACTTACTTTTATGGGGATTTTATAGTATAATGGGTAAAGTAAACTTTCATGATAGAAAGGAGGCCTGCTATGAGAAAAACTATTTTATGCTTTTTTCTGACCCTACTATTTGTTGCCGTGATAAATATTCCGGTGACATCTTCTAAGGAAAGGGTTACATTCTGGACCACTGAAACAGAAAAGGATAGGTTGGAGATACAGAGAGAGATTGCCGGTGAATTTACGCATACTTCCGGAATCGAAGTCAAGGTGGTTCCAGTGCAGGAGAATTTGCTTGCAGAGCGTATCACTGCTGCATATGCAGCAAAATCACTGCCGGATGTTGTTTTCCATCCCGTTGATTTTACCATTGGATGGGCCGAAGCGGGCATTTTAGATTATCGCCTTGCGACAGAGGTAATTAAAGATTTAGGTGCTCATACCTTTGGCGCGGGCCCTCTAAAGCTTGCACGGGTAAACGGTGGCTACGCTGCCGTGCCTGCAGATGGATGGGGGCAGCTCCTGCTCTACCGCAAAGATCTCTTTAAGGAAAAAGGGCTTCCCGCCCCTGTTAGCTGGGATAAAATACTAAAGGCATCCAAGGCGCTTCACAATCCGCCCTTGATGTGGGGGTTCGAGGCCGGCACTGATCCAGGGCAAGTGTATACGCAGCAGGTTTTTGAACACATTGCGCTGTCCAATGGTGTCAGGCTCACAGACAGCTCTGGAAATGTGAATCTCAATACACCGGAGATGGTGCAGACACTTACGTTCTATAAATCCCTTACTCATTTCACCCCACCAGGAAATCTTTACTGGTTAAATACCAGAATGGACTATCTTTCAGGACGGGCGGCAATGATTGTATGGTCTCCCTTTATATTGGATGAGCTCTCCGGATTGCGACGGGATCAACCGGTTGTTCCTGATATTTCAAAGGGAAAACCAGGTTTTCTGGCTAAGAATACCGGTTTTGTCACCATGATTCAGGGACCTAATGGAAGGGCTCAATACGGACAGATAAACTATCTTGGAATCACCAGTGACGCAGATAAAAGTGCAGCCATGGAGTGGGCTAAGTTTCTTTTAAATGATGGATATAATAAGTGGCTGAGCATGGCGCCGGAAGGTAAATTGCCTGTACGGAAGGGAACCATTGATGAGCCCACTAAATTTATAGATGGATGGATGGGACTCGAATTCGGGGTGACAACTAGGGCCAGGATATCAGATTTTTATGGAATGGAAGTAGTAAAAACCATTGTAGATGGGGTAGATGGTTTTGATCGCTGGGGATTTGCCGAGGGGAAGGGTGCTCTAATATCAAAGCTCTACAGAACAAAGGTTATTCCCAAAATCTTAAAGCGTTTTCTCGATGGCGAATTAAACGCAGAGCAAACTGCCAAGGGCATGAGCAAGCAGGTGAAGGCCCTGGAATAGACCAATGCCTTCATCCACATTAACCAATGCTAATGAAAGAGGCAACATCAGGAAAAGGGCACCAACCTTTTTAGAGCGGGAATCAAGGCTGGCATTCTGGATGTTATTTCCTGCAGTTATCATAGTCCTTGCCTTTGTTATCTTCCCTGTGATCTGGAATCTGTGGCTGAGTTTAAAACCTGTCTCTTTGGCAGATCTTCGAGGAACATCTCTTTTAGACCTTAAAATAGGTCTGGGGAATTTCTACAAGGTATTGAGCGATCCTGACTTTGTGAAGGTCCTTGTAACTACCCTGGTCTATACAACCGCCGGAAGCGCGTTGTCTATATTATTAGGATTGATTGCCGCACTGTTGGTTCAAGGAGAATTCCCATTTCGGAGTTTATTGAGAGGGCTCTTTATTTTTCCATATATAGCCCCTGTAATAGCTGTAGTACTTGTTTGGAGTTTTATCCTGGACCCTCAATTAGGGGTTGTAAACTGGTTAGGCATGGAAAAGGGACTATTGACACAGCCTGTTCCCTTTTTTTCCCAACACTGGTGGGATGTGCATATTCTGGGGCTGAATATACGCATCCCATTGGCGCTCATATCAGTAATATTATTCGAAGGATGGCGGTATTTCCCTTTTGCCTTTTTGTTTATTCTTGCCCGCCTTCAGGCAATTCCGGAGGAGCTCTACAGGGCTGCGCTTATAGACGGGGCAGGGGCCTTTCAGCGTTTTTATCATATTACAATTCCGCAGCTTTCCACTGTTTTATCAACACTTTTCCTTTTTAGATTTATCTGGACCTTTAACAAGTTTGATGACATTTTCCTGCTCACAAGGGGAGAGGCTGGAACCAAAGTCCTGAGTATTCTGGTGTATAACTATGCATTTGGCGAATTTAATATAGGTGCAGGGTCTGCAGCAGCAATGGTGCTTTTTGGAATACTTACAATATTTTTGATACTCTATTTTTACCTGTTGAACCGGTCAAAGAATTAGTTACAACTATTAGCAAACAGAAATTCTAATTATAGCGAAATAAGTGATTTAGCCGCAGACCCACACAGATACACGCAGACATTTTAGCCTAACAAGTCGCTCGGCTAAAATAGTATCATCGCTTCGCGAAAAGAGCTAAAGGCTATAGGATAAATAATTTGTCCGTGTCAGTCTGTGTGTGTCCGTGGCTAATAAATTACCCCAAAATAAGAATTGCTGCTAATAGACGGAAGTTGTTGACAAAAATTTCTTTGCACGATCTTATCGCTAAGAAAATACTATTATTAAACGCTGGAGTCGTTAAGTGGAACAGGTGATATCATTTATCTTTGCGAACTGGTAGATAGCATACTGTATAAAATTCCTGCAAAAGAGAAAATTATTGTGTCAGAATGGCATGAATATATGAAATTGAAATAAGCACTGATGTC